>CAZDFM010000212.1:3624-5413 GCA_964504465.1 uncultured Pseudobdellovibrionaceae bacterium
GTCGCAGGCCGTGATCTTGAAGCGCTTGCCGTAGAACTCGACTTCTTTGCCTGAGCTAAAAGCGCGCTCACCCTTCACAAAAAGTCGAAAAGGTTGACTATTTAACGCCCGCTGTCTAAAACCCTACGCATGAAACGTAGAATACTCCCCACTCGAATAGTCTTACCTGAACTGCCTGATGAGGGCCGTGAATTTCTTTTTGACCGTGAAGGTGAAGAGCTTAACAAAGCGCTCAAAGACCTCGTAGGCGAAAATCCCTACAAGATCGAGTTCAAGATCCAGCCCCTGGGAAACATTTTTCAGTTAAGGGGGCGTCTTGAGGCCCAAATGGATCTGCAGTGCTCTCGCTGCGGTACGGATTTCAAATTTCAAGTCGATCAGCCCGTAAATGAACTGCTTGTTTTACAAGCAAGTCCATTAGCTCGCGGAGACACCACGTCGCGAGTCAACCACACAAGCGACCTCGCAGAACAAGAGCAAGAGGCGACTCATTTAGAAAGCCCGGTTTTTGATGTAGGGGAATTCTTTCACGAAATCATTGCTTTAGCTGAGCCTATCCGCCCCCTTGGAGGTTCTGCTTGTGAGGCTTTCTGTGAAGACCTTCTTGAAAAGTACAACCAAAGCACTATGCCCCAAGAAAAGGCTGAAGAAGTGGCGGCCCCCGGAAAGCATAAGCCTTTCCTAGGCCTCAAGGACTTAAAAATTAATTAATTGATTTTCCTGCAGAATAAGGGTTTTATGTGAACCCTTTTAGATATTTATAAAATAAATGAATCTGTAAAAACGTATAACTTATACGTCTTACTAAAACGAATTAAAGACCGAGGTTAAGATGCCTACTCCTAAGAAGAAAACTAGTCGTTCAAAGCGTGGAATGCGCCGTTCACATGACTTCATCGAGAAAAAAGAGCTCCGCACTTGTGAGACTACCGGACTTCTTCACCGCCCTCACCACGCTATTAAAGGCGATGACGGCGCTTACTACTATAAAGGCAAACAAATCTCGGCTGCTAAGTTCGAAGCTTAAACCTGTTTTTAACAGATAAAGGCAACAACTATGAGCTACCCACAACTGCCGAATTTAAATCGTACTCGTATTGCTGGAACTGGCTCATACCTTCCTGACCGAATTGTTTCAAATTTTGACCTCGAAAAAATGGTCGATACGTCGGACCAGTGGATCACCGAAAGAACTGGGATCCATAACCGACGTTTCGCAGCCGATGGCCAGTACACTTCTGATCTGGCCTATAACGCCTCTGTAAAAGCCTTAGCTGAAGCTAAGATCAAAGCAACTGATCTGGATATGATTTTGTTTGCGACGGTTACGCCCGATCAGCCCATGCCGAATACGGCTTGTGTACTTCAAGCAAAACTTGGTGCCTCAAAATGTATGGCAGTTGATATCTCAGCTGCTTGCACGGGTTTTGTTTATGCGCTTTCTATGGCTGATCAATTTATCCGAACCGGAGCGGCTCGTAATATTCTCGTCGTAGCGGCTGAGGTTTTACATCGTTACGTTAACTATAAAGATCGCGACACTTGCATCCTCTTTGGTGACGGTGCCGGAGCTGTAGTGGTTCAGGCTGCGCAAAGCGATCAAGACTCGATCATTTACTCTCACCACCTTCATGCAGACGGAGAGATCGGCGATCTATTTGAACTCCCTGCTGGTGGAAGCAAAATTCCTTTTAGCCAAGAAGTCTTAGACACCAACTTGCACTATGTGCGCATGAAGGGTCGCGAGATCTTTAAGCATGCAGTTCGCACCATGTCTACAACCTACGAT
>CAZDFM010000213.1:0-855 GCA_964504465.1 uncultured Pseudobdellovibrionaceae bacterium
GCCATCAAGGAGAGGGTGAGGATGGTCATGAACATTAAACGGTCTTTTCATGTCTGAAACAAAATCAGCAGCATACGTTCCGGTACTTCTTGCTCTCGTGGGAGTGGGTCTTATCTTGATTTACTTTTTGCAAAAAGAAGATTCGCCAGTTTCAGTGGTCGAATCTCAAGCGGCTCCTGAGGTGCAAACGTTTTCAGCAAAACCTTTAGAGTCGGCCGCGCCCGTGACACAGCTGCC
The DNA here is from genome assembly GCA_964504465.1 of uncultured Pseudobdellovibrionaceae bacterium. Lineage (GTDB taxonomy): Bacteria > Bdellovibrionota > Bdellovibrionia > Bdellovibrionales > UBA1609 > CAZDFM01. The sequence continues at coordinate 238 of CAZDFM010000213.1, forward strand.
CTCGGCTCAAACACAAGTGACCGAAGACAAAAGCCAACGTGAACTGCAATCGCTTAAAACAATGACACTTTTGTTAGCCCAATATACCCAAAGCGGGAAAGATCTGAATGAATTGGTTGGTCAACTTCAGCGTGAAGGCCATAAGCCCTACATGAGCAAAAACAAAAATCCTTATACAGGCGAGCTGACGATCATTCGAACCCGTAGCCCACTTCCAGGTACACGTTATTTTCATGCTCAATATTTCGGCGATGCCCAAAATAAAGCAAACCTCCAGCATATTTCGTTTGAATTCAGGGGCGGTCCGAACGCTTTAGAGAATGCTGTGAACACTGTTTACAGTTCGTTTCCTGGTATTGGTCGTCCGATTGAAGATGATCCAGAATTTAAGCAGTGGAAATTGGGCGAAGACTATACGGTTTGGATAAAACGGCTCGATCTAGACGATGTCACTGCAGATAACCCTTTTAATGCCTACACCAAAGCTGATATCGGAACGATCCGTATGGTTATTGAGCAAGACCCACACGGCGGCGAAGAACATGATGAGGATCACGCTCACTAAGTTAGCGGCGGTCCTTGTTTTTCTCCGGAGGAACGTTGGTATTCATGTCTTCG
>CAZDFM010000213.1:865-5397 GCA_964504465.1 uncultured Pseudobdellovibrionaceae bacterium
AGAGGATCAAAAAACCAACGAGCATGATGACAAAGATAATATTTTTGGCGTCCAACTGAGCCTCCCGAAACGTGATAAAATCTACTGACTGCCTATCTTAAACAAAGGTTACGGACAATGTAAAAGGTTTTGAGTAGAGATCCACCGGCTTTGGGATGATGGAAATTTTCTAAAAGCCCTCAGGGAGGACCGGTTCTGGTTGGTCTACCTGACCTGAGCCTTGACCTGTTCGCCCACCTCAGGTAGCCCTAAGAGTTCAATTTTTATCGTGAAAACTTGTGTTTTCATCCAATTTGGAAACCGTCCTTTAGGAGTCACAAAATGCGTGGATTATTTCAGTATTTGGTTCTCATTCCCTTTTTGTTTTCATTAGGTTGTAAGAAGGACGGTACAAACGCGACAGCGGCTGGCCAAGTTGTTACAGGCCCAGAAATTCTGATTGGACAGTTTGGTTCGATGTCGGGCGGTGAAGCGACCTTCGGACAATCAACCGATAGAGGTATTCGACTCGCCTTCGACGCGCAGAATGCAAAAGGCGGAGTTAAAGGTAAAAAAATCGTTCTTAAGACTGAAGACAATCAGGGACGCCCCGAAGAAGCGGCTGCAGTTGTTCGAAAGCTCATTACACAAGATAAGGTTCTTGCGATCTTGGGTGAAGTAGCAAGCACGCGCTCACTTGCAGCAGCGCCGATTGCTCAGCAATACAAAATCCCGATGATCACACCGAGCTCAACCAATCCTCAGGTTACTAAAGTCGGCGACTACATTTTTCGAGTCTGCTTTATCGATCCGTTTCAGGGTTCGGTTATGGCGAGATTTACTAATGAACATCTTAAACTAAAGCGTGTGGCTATTCTTAAAGACATGAAATCAGATTACAGCCTCGGTTTATCTGAGTTCTTTGCTAAAAAACACAAGGAGCTTGGCGGAGAGATCGTAGCTGAAGCCACATTTCAGTCAGGAGATTCGGACTTTAAAGCGCAACTCACTCAAATTCGCGCAGCAAATCCAGAAGCGATTTTTATTCCCGCTTATTACACTGAAGTCGGTCTTATTTCTCGACAAGCTCGTCAGTTAGGAATCAAAGCAGTTTTATTAGGTGGAGATGGTTGGGATAGCCCTAAGTTGTCTGAAATCGGACAAGGTGCAATTGATGGCGGTTACTTCTCAAATCATTACTCAAGCGAAAGTGAAAATCCCGCCACTGTTGAATTCATTAAGGCCTACAAAGCTAAGTACAACGAAGTGCCAGATGGACTTGCAGCAGCAGGTTACGATGCCGCTCGTATTTTAATTCAGGCAATGGAAACTGCTCCATAACTTAGCCCTTTAGCAGTACGAGACCAATTGGCAAAAACCGTTGGTTTTGATGGAGCTACGGGCAAAATCACAATTAATTCTGAGCGCAACGCCGACAAAGATGCCTTCATCGTAAAAGTTGATGGCAAGGGCTTTAAGTTCATCACTCTTTTAGGACAGTAGACCGGCGATGGAAGAATTTATTCAGCATATAATTAATGGACTCAACCTTGGGGCGATCTATGCATTGATCGCTCTTGGTTATACGATGGTTTACGGAATTCTTCAGTTGATCAACTTTGCTCACTCTGAAGTTTATATGATGGGTGCATTCGCTGGATATTATGGCGCGGCTTCATTGGGGATCAACACTCAGCCAGGCTGGAGCTCCTTTTTTATGGTGCTCTTTATCGCTGTAGTCGCCTGTGCGATTTTAGGTCTTGTCATTGAGCGTTTCGCATATCGAGCACTCAGAAATGCGCCTAAGTTAAACGCTTTGATTACGGCCATTGGTGTGAGTTTGTTGTTACAAAACTCAGCTCAAGTGGTTTTTGGTGCAGAACCAAAACTCTTCCCTGAAGTTCTTCGTGATACGACGCTTTTTACTTTTGGCGAAATCCAAATTCAGCTTTTTGACATCACGATTTTAAGTGTCGCTCTCGTTGCGATGCTTGGGCTCAATTACTTTATTCAGAAAACAAAAACTGGAATGGCAATTCGTGCAGTAAGCTTTTCACCTCGCTCTGCCACCCTTATGGGGATCAACGTAAACTTCGTGATTGCAGTTACCTTCGTAATCGGAAGTGCCTTGGCAGGGATTGGTGCAGTTCTCGTCGGCTTAAAATATCCGAAGATTGATCCCATGATGGGAATGCTTTTTGGTTTGAAAGCTTTCGTTGCAGCTGTTTTAGGAGGCATCGGAAATCTACCAGGCGCAGTTCTTGGAGGGCTTCTCATGGGTCTTAGCGAAGAGATGGTGGTAGCCTATTTATCTAGTACCTACCGTGATGCCTTAGCTTTTGGACTTCTGATTTTTATTTTGTTGGTTAAACCTTCGGGGCTTCTCGGCCGATCACGTGTGGAGAAAGTCTAATGAGAATGTTTCGTGGATGGGCCATAGTCATCGCGCTTGCTGTAGTGGTGGCTTTGCTTTCAACATACGGTCTAAATGCTTACTTACAGCTCATTGTTTTTTACGTCGCCATTAACATCATGCTCGCGACAAGCTTAAACTTGGTGAGCGGCTTCTGTGGACAGTTCTCACTAGGCCATGCAGGTTTTATGGCTGTCGGGGCTTATGTTGGAGCCGTGGTCAGTTTAAACTTTCAACCTTTTCCTGAGTCGATGGCCGTACTGAATTATCCTATCTATGTAGTTGCAGGCGGACTCTGTGCAGCTTTTGCTGGGCTTTTAGTCGGAGTTCCATCCCTCAGACTTCGCGGCGATTATCTTGCGATCGTAACTTTAGGTTTTAGCGAAATCATTCGCGTCGTGTTGCTCAACCTTGACGTTGTCGGCGGAGCAAGAGGACTTTACGGGATTCCAGGCAGCACCGATTTTTGGGCCTGCATTCATGCATTTTGTTGGGCGGGCGGAACCACTCTACTTTTATGGCGCCTTGTTCATAGTTCTTACGGGCGTGCATTCTTAAGTGTTCGCGAAGATGAAATTGCAGCTGAGTGTATGGGTATCAATACGACGGCTACAAAGGTAAAAGCTTTCGTGATTTCAAGTTTTTTTGCCGGAGCAGCAGGCGCCATCTTTGCGCAAACAACAAACTCTCTAAACCCCGCAAGCTTTCAGTTTATCAAGAGCGTCGATGTTGTAATCATGGTCGTTCTAGGTGGAATGGGAAGTCTGTCGGGTTCAATCATAGGCGCGATCTTAGTGACCATCTTGCCTGAGGCACTTCGTCCTCTACAAGAGTACACTGGAGTCGATCTTCGGCTCGTCATTTACTCTCTCGTACTTGTGTTGTTGATGATCCTAAGACCTTCGGGGCTTTTCGGTTCGAGCGAATGGATGCATTTTATAAGGAGACGTCGTGCTACTCGAGGTTAAAGATGTCAGCATTCAATTTGGCGGTTTAAAAGTAATCGAGAAAATGAACCTCGGGATTAATCCTGGGGAACTTGTAGGGCTAATCGGTCCTAACGGCGCCGGAAAAACCACGGCATTCAACTTGATTTCGGGAATTTATCAGCCGACGTCGGGTGAGATCTTCTTTGATGGCCAATCGATTAAAGGCCTCAAAGGTTATGAGGTCGCTCGCAGAGGAACAATTCGGACTTTCCAAAATATTCGCCTTTTCGCAAGTCTCAGTGTAATCGACAACATTATGGTGTCCATGCATAAGAATTGCTCTTATGGCCTTTCAACTTCAGTGGTAAGAGCGCCTAAATTTTTTAAAGTCGAAGAGCAGTACCGCGAAGAAGCCTTGTCTCTTATGAAGATTTTTAATCTTCAGCATCTCGCCGAACATACTGCTGGCTCACTCCCTTACGGGGTTCAACGTAAAATTGAAATCCTTCGCGCCTTAGCGGGTAAACCAAAGCTCATGCTCCTTGATGAACCTGCAGCTGGTATGAACCATGCTGAAACAGACGAGCTGATGCACCTCATCGGTAAGATTCGCAAAGATTTTAATCTTGCGGTTCTGCTTATCGAACACGATATGAAGCTCGTTATGGGTATATGCGAACGCATTGTAGTTCTTGATCACGGGGTAGTGATTGCGGCAGGATTGCCTTCAGAAATCCAAGGCAATAAAAAAGTGATCGAAGCCTACCTAGGCGTCGAGGAGGATTCACTGTGAGTACACCTTTATTGTCAGTTAAAGATTTAAGAGTCAGCTACGGTGCTATCGAAGCAGTAAAGGGCGTTTCATTTGAGATTTTTGCAGGCGAAGTCGTGTCCCTTATCGGTGCCAACGGTGCCGGTAAGACTACAACCCTTCGTGCGATCTCTGGCCTTTTGCCAAACAAAGGCGAAATCCTGCTCAATGGTCAGCCCACTTCGAAAATCCCTGCACATGATCTAATTAGCCATGGTTTGATCCAATCTCCAGAAGGCCGAGGAATCTTTTTGCCCATGACGGTTGAAGAGAATCTAAAGCTGGGCGCATATCGCAGAAAAGACGTCAGCACATTGAAAGCCGAAATGGAGCATTGTTTTGAGCTCTTTCCACGCCTAAAAGAGAGACTTAAAGCAGAAGCCGGAACTCTTTCTGGTGG
>CAZDFM010000214.1:0-5393 GCA_964504465.1 uncultured Pseudobdellovibrionaceae bacterium
AATCAAGAGCCCAAACGATATGCGAAGTGACTCCCATTACATTATCTCGTGTAGGTGAATCAGAAGGTTTCGCTTTTATATTAAGCGAAGGTAGCAAGCCCCAATAACTTCCTGCCCACACTGCAAGTCCGTACGCTAGACCAGGGCCGACAATTGACTCCTGTTTAAAGACCTTCTTAAAAAACGGATACAGAGCCGCAGCTCCTGCGCCAAAGGCAAAATGACTCGTCCAAGTGAGAGCTTCACGTTCTGAACCTTGTACTTCACTTTTCAGACCCGTCTCTCGAAGAACCCCATTGGTCACCTTTTCAGGGAGCAGAGGACGCGCACTTCCGGTTGTTACTTTTCGGGTAGCAAGCATTACGGCGGTCATAGGAATGGTAGCAAGAGCACCCGCAATAGCACCCGCAATAGCACCCATTTGCGGAGAAGTTTTCTGTTTCGAAAGAATTTCAGTGATCATTTGGATTTCCTTTGTTGTAGCTGTCTTTACAACAAGGATCATAGCCAGTTTCTAAGCTAAATTCTTTTACCTTGAATCTCAAATCTGTGAATTAACCTACAACTGCACTAGGAAAAGACGCGGTAGGCAGCCCCAAAGACTCCACAGCTGCGCGAGATATTCGATACTTCCACACGGGGTGAAGGACGATCTGTTCTTGAAAAGCCTTCTACGCGTTCTCTAAAGGCCTCTTCAAGCTCCTTTTGGAAAAGCGTGATCAACGGACTAAAGCCTCCCTGAAAAATAAAAACCTCAGGTGCGAAGGCCAAGAAGAAATTAAACATCCCGCTGAGAAGGACCTGCTGAAAAGAAGCGGCCCACTTTGTAGCCAGCGGATCTTTTGACTTTACGAGTTCTAAAAACTCTTCTCCCGTCGTCACAACTCCGCGCGCTTTCGAAAAACGAAGAAGAAAAAACTTAGGACCCAAATACGATTCAAGACTGCCGTTTACTCTAGCCTCTTCGAGCGGGGGAGTTTCATCAAAATTAATAATCATGTGGCCGAGCTCGGTATGAAGACCACCCGCTGCGCGAACCACTTGTCCATCGCGGACGACACCAACTCCTAAACCCGTACCGAGGCTCAAGATCATAAAGTCTTTAATTCCCTTACCCTTACCGAGCCAGAGTTCACCTAGTGCTGCAGCCGCAGCGTCGTTTTCTAAACGAACATCCACTTTGAGTTTGTCTCGAACTTCTTGGGCTAACGGAAAATTACTCCAAGCCTCACCACCGTCAGTTAAGTTGGCCGGAATTAATAGGCGGCCCTCGACTGGATCTAAGGGACCAGCACAAGATATGCCCACTGGTATGGGCTCAGAAGACTTGAGTTTGTAGTTTGAGGTCGAGCTCTGATAGATGTCGGCAATTTGCTGCACTAAACCTTGAGGACCGGCACTTCGACTGGTGGGAACGACCTGAAAATCTGTGAGGGCGAGTTCTTGCTCCGAAACGGTCTTTGAGACGATTCCAAACTTTATGTTTGTCCCCCCAATATCCAGGGCTAAACAGAGCTCAGTACTCAAAAATGCACCTCGTCGCCAGAATTAGGTTTAAGTCGCCGTTTAAAGCTTACAAGAGCAGTTCCGATAAGTGCGATAAATGCGACGAGTGCTAAACCCGCAATCCCATAGTTCAAAATTTCGTCAGTCGGTTCTTCTATGATAAGCCACTTGTTATAAATTTTTGTGTACTCGCCATTGGCTTTAACAGTTTCAAGTCCGTGGTTGAGTCGCTCGAGAAGTTTAAAGTCGCCTTTTTTTACAGCAAAGGCTTGAATTCTTAAGTAGTCCGCGACCGGCTTCTCTGACACCAGTCCCTTAATTTTATTTTCTTTCAATGCAATGCCGGCCATGAGCCAAGGCCCAAGAAACGCATCGTGCTTTCCTGAAGCAACTAAGCTCAAACCTTCAGTGATCGTGTTAACGGGAATAATCGTACCTTCAAAGGCGACTTCCATAAGCTTATGGTGAGCCACATCTGACTTCATCACGACGATTTCTTTACCCTGTGCCGCCGCAATCGTTGTGAGACCTGGAGAACCCTCACGCACAAAAAAAGCATCAAGAATGCCAGTATGAGGTGTGCTGAATTCCACAAGGGTGGCGCGCTCAGGTAGCTTTCCAACTAAAGGAAGAATGTCGATATTTCCTTGGACCAGATCGTTCCATACACGATCCCACTTATCAGCTTGAATAGTCAGATCCAAATCGGCCGCAGCCGCAACAGCTTTGATAAGATCAACGGAGAATCCATCAGGCTCGCCGTCTTGGTTGACAAAAGCATAGGGGAAAAAATCAAGTTCGCTTCCGGCTGTCACCGCCAGACGTTCGGTGGCTTGGACATTCGAGGGCGCAATCGCCAGCAGAAGAGCGAACGTCAAAAGTTTTATCACGAAATTTAAGCGAAACATTTATCCCAACCTCTTTGGCCACGTTTCATTCACAAATGAAACAACAGTGAATCAAGCTATTAATAAGCTTTCAAATTGTCACAATAAATTTGCGAAGATCGACTCTTTCCCAATGAGATCCAAACTCCAGGATAAAGCCTTTTAGTTAATAACGCACAAAGTCTGCTGTTTCGTGGGGCTAGGTCTCCACTGAAAGTCTTGCCCGCGTACCTGAAATTCATTAGCGTTAAATAGAGTGATCCGCATTTCCGAAGGGATTTTCAGCTAAATGGCCCAGCAGACAACTTCCAAAGCAAAACCCGGCTGGCTTACGGTGGGACGCTCGCTTCTGAAGCCAAAAGTGGCAGTTATGTTTGCGCTCGGTTTTTCTTCGGGCCTACCCTTTATGCTTGTCGGAAACACCTTAGGATTTTGGCTTCGCGAAAGCGGTGTCACCCTTACTACAATCGGTTTTTTATCCTGGGTCGGCCTTGCCTATTCTTTCAAATTTTTATGGGCGCCGTTAACAGATAAGGTCAACATTCCGGTTCTGGGTCGAATCCTTGGCCGCAGACGCGGCTGGATGTTTTTCTCTCAGCTCATCGTCATGCTGGGCCTGTTTGCAATGGCCCTTTTTAAACCTGAAGGTCACATATTAACCTTTACTGCGATCGCAGCAGTGGCGGCCTTTGCCTCAGCCACGCAAGACATTGTTATCGATGCTTGGAGAATCGAAATCTCTGAAGCTAGCGAAGACATGGCGATGATGTCTTCTGCATATCAACTCGGCTATCGAGTTGCTCTTCTAATTACGGATGCTCTTATTTTAATTGCGGCTAGTGCCATTGGTTGGCCAACATCTTACTCTTTAATGGCAGCCTCAATGGGCGTCGGGATCGTGGCAACCTTATTTGCAACCGAACCACTTAAGACACAAGTAGCTGAAACAAAAAAGGCCTTTAGCTGGCGCGGAGTTTTTGATGCGGTAGTGGGGCCGCTTGTCGCCTTCTTTAAGCAACACGGGCAAAAAGCTTTATTGATTTTAGCGGCCGTGAGCCTTTACCGACTTGCTGACTTTGTCATGGGCCCCATGGCGAATCCATTTTATGCCGATCTCGGCATTGCCAAAGAAGTTGTAGGAAGTGTGCGCGGAACTTTTGGGCTTGCTGCAAGCGTTGTTGGAATCGCCGCGGGCGGGATTGCGGCCGTTAGGTTTGGATTAGTCAAAACGCTTTTGCTTGGCGCTTTTATTGGGCCCGCCTCAAACTTAGCGTTTTCCGTTTTAGCCTTAACTGGGGCGAGAAACGACATTTTCGCAGGCGCTATGGTCATCGACAACTTTGCAAGCGGCTTTGCGGGCGTGGCGCTCGTTGGCTATATGTCGAGCCTGACCAGCATTGGCTATACGGCAACTCAGTACGCCCTCTTGAGCTCGTTCTACGCTCTGCTCGGAAAGTTTTTAAAGGGCTTTTCAGGGATCTCTGTAGATTTGCTCGCGCAAAAGACCGATGTGATGCACGCCTATGCTTACTTTTTTGCGGGGACTGCGTTTATCGGACTTCCCGCCTTGCTGCTCTGCTTTTTTCTCGTGAAATCAATTCCCAAAACCAGCACCTGATAGATCTAGACGTTTTATTTCGAGTAAGACAAATAGAGTCCGCCGTCAGAGCCTTGATCAAAAAATAGCATCAGTTGATTTTTCGTATTGCTCGCGGCAATAGCTTCAAGTCTCGCGTTTTGGAAAGTCTTTTTTAGTTGGAGCTTTTTAGCTTTTGAATCAAAAAACCACAGCCGACTGTTTAGGCCGCCTTCGGTAGTCGTGCTGAGCCAAAAGTTTTCTCCATCTTTGAAAATATCAGATAGAAGGTCATTCTCCTTAGACTGACTTTTAAAATCAAAAGTACTTTCCAGAGCTAATTCCAATTTTGGTTTGGCTTTACTAAAAATATTCTCAATCGTGCCCAGTTTTAACACCACCGCAGAACCGGGCGTCGGCTGGGGGCCTTTGAAACCTACGAATAAAGTAGAGCCCTTTAAGTAGCTCGATTCGATATCGAGTTCTTGGTCTGCATTTTTGGCTAGCGCTTTTATTTTTGCATCTCCGCTGCTATTAAGCGCTTCCAGCAAAAGAGGCCGTAGCTCAGCCTCGCTTAACAAACTCAATTTTTTGCCTGTACGTTTAACTTGAACAAAGAGATTTCTCTTTTTTGAATCTTTGCCTTTTTTGCTCAAACCTTGGCTGCTCATGATGTAAATGCGCCCTTGAGCGTCCTCAAAGATAGACTCCATATCGGTCATCTTCTTGAGTCCCGAAATTTCACTAATTGAGTTTTCAACTTTTCCGTCGGCTCTAACAAAAAATAAAAGTGCTGCATCTTTTTTATTCGTATCATCACTTACTACCAGATACTCATTTAAGTCCCTAAGATGGAGTGCCCCAGATGGTTCAAAGGATTCGAGTTGAGATGAAACGGCCTGAGGAAGGAGCAGCTTTTGCGGCTCTACGTGAGCCTTTTTCACAGTAGCTGAAACACCTAAACACGAAATTAAGACGAACGCTTGCCCACAAGTATAAAGGGAACACCGAATCTTAAACATTAGTTTTGCTCCAGCTCTTGAAAATAAGCGGTTTCAAATACGATTGCAGCTGAATTCATAACGGCGCTGTAGCATTCATTATTCCGAATTGGTAAGACACCAAAAGTTGACTCGCAATTTCGCCTTGCGCCTTTAACTAACTCACGAAGGTTTTGCAAATACCTGAATTTTTCTGAAGCAACTGGTTTTTCGTAATGCGAGTAGCGAACTAAAAGTCTCTCGGCGTAAGTGTTCGCAATGATCGTTTGCTGTCCGATACGGCAATGATCGTTGCCTTTACAGAGCTTGAGTGCCGCTTTTGCTTCTTCAATTTTTAATAAATCGGGTCTTTCGAAGTCCTGGATCACCGACTCGTAGAGAGTGATATCAAAGGCCTTTGCTTTAAAAGGGCTCAAAACGACA
>CAZDFM010000215.1:0-5378 GCA_964504465.1 uncultured Pseudobdellovibrionaceae bacterium
GTCAAATTCTCGAATGGGAGATCAATCAAATCCGGCCGCTGATGACTCAGTTGCCTCAAGATGCAGATGGTTTCATGAATTGGTATCAAGGTTTGCTTCAAACCGGGCCTGGTCAAAATCATCCCTTGTTTGATTGGCTTGCGAAAAAAGCAAACCACGAACAAATGAAATGGTTTATTAAACAAGAGGTCGCAGGAGAGGCGGGTTTTGATGACTTAACCGCACTCACACAAGTCAAACTTCCCACTCAGGCCAAACTTGAAGTCGCGCGCAATTATTGGGACGAGATGGGCCGCGGACGCGAACCTGGCATGCATGGACCCATGCTCGCTCAACTTGCAGAGGAGTTTGAACTCTCTAAATCTCCGAGCGAAGAAATTGTGCCTGAGTCCCTTGCACTTGGAAATATACTCTTAGGTTTTGCAGCGAATCGCCGTTACACCTATCACTCAGTTGGCGCCTTAGGTGCGGTGGAGTTAACTGCTCCCGCTCGTGCAAAAAGAGTCTATCAAGGACTAAAGCGTTTAGGAATTAGCCCCTTAGGACAACGCTATTATCTGCTTCATTCTTCACTCGATGTGAAACACTCAGAAGAATGGAACAAAGAAGTGATTTATCCTCTGGTGAAGGCTCAGCCGAATCTTATTCCATACATTGCAGAGGGTGCGTTAGCCCGCCTCAATGCAGGTTTAAGATGTTTTAAACGCTATCAGATGGAACTGGGTATTAGATTTTGAGAAGTTTGCTGGAGCAAGCGGGACTTGCGTCGGTTTTCTTTTATGCTTTGGTATTCTTATTTAAAGCATCAGGAAAGAGAGCCGCAGGTCAGCTTACAAGTTTTGATTTGATCGTCATGATTAGCATGGCGGTTGTGCTTCAACAGTCGATGCTTAAAGACGGTTGGCAGCACGAGTTCACCTTCTTTTTAAGTTTGTTCGCCCATCACCGCATTTTTAATTGGGCTTGTCATCGCTACCCAAAATTTCGGTATTTCACTCGGCCAAGACCCGCTCTTATTGTGAAAGACGGTGTGACCGTCAGTGAAGTGCTTCGTGATGAAAAAATCTCGAAAGACGAGGTTCAAGCGGGCCTCCGCAAAATGGGCTTCGACGATATTACCCAAGTCAAAAAAGCCTACCTCGAAGAAACGGGACAGATTTCTGTCATCCGTTAACAGGGTTTATTTAGGTTTCTTCACAAATCCAACTGATTGTACACTTCAAGGTGAACACTTTTTTGTTTAGATCGTAGACCACGGGGTTTTACGCCGCTACTTTACTCCTGATTTGAACCCGTGAATTGTTTGATACGACCCCCAATCTGAATAAGGAGTTAACCCTATGAAAGCCCTGCTACTGAGTTTAATTTTTTCTGTCTCGGCTCACGCAACGACTGAGGATTTTCCTGTAGATCCTATGAATTCCTTAGTAAAAAAGAACAACGAGCTAGGACTCAATTTTATGAAAGAAGTGAGTGCCGAGCCAAGCCTCACTGAAAAAAATATTTTGACCTCGCCTCTGTCGCTCTATTTAGCGCTCTCGATGGCTTACAATGGAACTTCGGGACAAACAAAATTTGAGCTGGGCCAGAAAATCGACGCCTTTCAAGATCTCACAAGCTTTAATGACTTCAATCAATTTTTTCAAAAAAGCTTAACGCTTGATGAAGTTCCTCTTCGCTATGAAGGTGAACCCAAATCTCCGGTTCTAGGAATCGCAAATTCGGCTTGGGAGAACAGTGCCCCCAGTCATGTGACAGGTGGCATATTTAAGTTTGCGCCCGCTTATTTAAAGCGTCTTAGCGCACACTACGATGCGACTTCAAAGAGTTTAGATTTCAACGATCCCGCAAGTGCAGATTTCATCAATGAGTGGGCAGAAAAAGAAACTCGCGGTCTTATTCCGCAAGTGATCTCACCCGATGAATTATCTAAAATGATGTGGGTACTGATGAACGCGACCTACTTTGAAGCCAATTGGCGCGAGCCCTTTTATAAATTGAACTCAAAGCATGCCCCTAAGTTTAATCTTTTAAGTGGCGAGCAAAAAACTGTTGAGATGATTCGTAATGACACCAAAATGATTCGTGAGACCGTAAATGGTGTAGATGTAATCGAAGTTCCTTTTTACAACAGCAACATTGCTTTCTACATTGCCAATCCTAACTCAGCTCAAGAGTTTCAGCGCATGAACAAAAGCTCGGCATGGGACCCAAAATTCTGGACTGATATTTTAGCGCAGTTCAGTGGCGCGTGGGCTCGTCCTGGTCATCTGACACTTCCGAAATTTGCCTTTAAATATTCGGTAGCGTTAAAGAAGGATGATCCTCTCACTCAAGCCACAGGCCTTAACTTTTTGTTTCAGGATTTTGCGGACTTTTCTGAAATCGCCGCACCCGGTTCTGTACCCACGGCGGTAGGGCTTATTAAGCAAGATACAAAAATCGAGCTTGATGAGTATGGTGTAAAGGCCGCAGCCGTAACTACGATCGGAGGGATTGAAGTCACCTCTATGCCGACTGAGCCCCCCTTTGATGTGGTCATCGATAAGCCCTTCTTTTTCGCGATCGGCGATAAGTCCACAGGAACCTTAATCTTTGTTGGTTCTGTGGTAGATCCTACGCTTACCCAGTAACGAGTTTTGGGTTGCCCGAAGAGTCTTATACTCGTATACAGACTCTTCGGTTATCTAGGGGTGGTACATGCGTCGCGTTCTCGCAGTTTTCTGGCTGCTGCTTTTATCAGTCTTAACTTTAAAAACCAATGCGCTCCCAGAGCAAGAGCTCCATCACTCATTTGCAAATACAGTTATGCCCTACATCGAAGAAAAAGGTGTGCGAAGTTATTTTCTTGGAGTTTCAGATGTAGTTGTTCGTTACCTTATGGTTCCAGCAGATGAGCCCCAAGGGGTCATCATCATTGCTCCTGGTAAATCCGAACCCTACTTAAAATATTCCGAAGTCATCTATGACCTAAGAGACTTAGGTTACACTGTCTTTGTGATCGACCACCGAGGTCAGGGCTTTTCCCAGAAGCTCCTAAGCGATCCAGAAAAAACCCACGTTGAACAATTCGATCACTACGTTCAAGACTTTAAACAATTTATTTTTGAAATCGTGAAGCCTGAAACTTACAAGAACTCGGTTATTATCGGTCACTCCATGGGAGCGACCGTTGCAGCAGGATTTCTTAAAGATCATCCCAAAGCGGTGAGTGGCGCGATCTTAACTTCGGGAATGTTCAGTATTAACACCGGAAGCTACGCCGAAGAGATGGCCCTTATCTTAACCGAAGCTCTTAATCCTTTTATGGGAGAAGAGTATGCACCCGGGCAAAGCGGTTATGAGTTGGATGAGCCCTTTGACGACAACAAGGTCACCTCAAGTCTTGCTCGCTTTGATATGCGAAAAGAACTCTATACGAGCTACCCAGAGTTTGCGATGGGAGGAGCGACGGTGAGATGGCTTCGTGAGAGTCTCAGTTACACCCGATTTATTCGCACGCAAAATAATGTATTTCAGATTCCAACTTTGTTCTTTCAGGCGGGACGTGACCAAATTGTTAATCCCCAGGGTCAAAATGAAATCTGTACAACAAGAAGTGTGCAGCACTGCCAGCTTCTGCGTTTTGATACTTCCGAGCATGAGATTTTGATGGAGTCCGATGAGATTCGAGATCTTGCGCTAGGAAGAATTCGTCAGTTCATTCTTTCACTTTAGACTTTCACCGCACATTCAAGTGCGGCAGTTTGAATTCTTTTAAATTTCTACGCATTATCAACATAGGATATTGAATCGCGCCCGCGCGAATCTTGATATTCAGATCGCTTAAACTCATACAGCCAGGATCAAGCGTGAAATTTTTTCTTCTTTTGTTTTTAGCAGTCGCATTCTCAAATCCAATCTTAGCCGAAGTCCTTTATAAACAGACCAGCTGTCGAAGCGGGGATAACAGTTTACAAATTGACTTCGGTAACGAGAAAAACCAGATCCTCATTCTCGAAAAGTCTCCGCCTTATGCGGCCTCGCCCTACGCAAAAACTATTGCACTCAACTTAAATGAAGTTGAACTCGAGTACTCAGAAACCGTTCGGCTTGAAGGGCGAGCCATTTCGACTTGTAGTCTGTACGAAGAAGTGGGTGAGCGAGAGTGGTACAATATTAAAGCTCAACGAGTGCGGATTGAAAAAAATGATGGCTCGAATTTTCATCCTCATACCGTTGGAGTTTCTCAGGATCTTCGCTCAGTTGAGCTGTTCGTAATTTGTGAGGAGCAGGGTTTGAGCGAAGTTCAGTGCGGGCCTGACTGGCAAAAAGAAGAACCTCCCCCTCAGACCCTTCAATCGCGCCTTTTATAGAACGCCTTAAGAGGGTCCTTCCCAAACCCATTCAATTTAAACGAAACTGTTAGGTTTTGCGACAGTGACTTTAACTCGACAGTTGATCGAGCTTTTCGGGCGTCCTTCTGGCGCTCCCAGGGACAGGCGTTTGCAGTTTATGACTGTGAGCTGAGCTAACGTAAACTAGACAATTGGCTCAGCAACAATTTGCCAACAATTGAGGACTCCTTCGATGTACAAACCTGTCATACTCGTTACCGGCTGTGGCTCCGGACTTGGGCTCGCAATCGCCGACCTACTGTATAAGCAAGATCAATATAGAGTTGTTGTCACCACTAGATCATCTTCGTGGCTCGATTTACGAAGGCGGTTTCAAAGTGATTCGAGATTCTGGATTTTACCTTTAGATGTAACCAGCAACGAAGAGCGAGAGTCTGTAGTCAACGCGATTTGCAGTCGCTGGGGCGGAGTCGACATTTTAATTAATAACGCTGGAATTTGTTACCGCGCGGTCGTTGAACATATGACAACCGAAGATGAAGAGATTCAGATGAACACCAATTACCTCGGGCCTATGGCTTTAACTCGTTTAGTGCTCCCACACATGCGCGAAAAAGGCCGAGGAAAAATTATTAATATTTCTTCGGTGAGCGGAATGCTTGCAATGCCCACGATGTCCTCATACAGCGCCTCTAAACACGCCCTAGAAGGCGCAAGCGAAGCGCTCTGGTACGAAGGTAAACCCTTAGGAATCAATGTAAGTCTACTTCAACCGGGCTTTGTTAGGTCCGCTTCGTTTGAAAGAGTTCGAAGTACTAAAAAAGCTGAGCTCTCGGTTCTCGCGGGCGATGCCTATGAAGACTACTATTCTAATATTGCGCCTTTTATTTCTAAACTTATGGGTGCAAGTTTTAGCCGGCCCGACAAAATTGCGAAATTGGTTTTAAGAGTGATTCAAACTGAAAGGCCGCCTTTATGGATTGCGGCCACTTTTGATGCCTTCTGTTTTTATTACTTAAGAAGACTCGTGCCTCGCCGTTG
>CAZDFM010000216.1:0-5366 GCA_964504465.1 uncultured Pseudobdellovibrionaceae bacterium
TAGGAACAAATTGGTCGGGTGGAGCTCGAGGTGTCGGTTGTTTTAGAGTCGGCAACTCAGCCAGCACAAGCCATTGTCATTATAATAAAGGTGCCCTCGATTTCGGAACTTCTCGAGACGTGAAAGCAAGCCACACCCTTTCAAATGGTACGGTCGTATGGGATTTCGGAGCCAACGTCGCGGAATGGGTAAAAGGAACTTTCACTCATTCAGCAGATGCGAGTTATTGGAACGTGGGTGCTCCTACTTTATCTGCTCCTGATAGAATTAAGTTTGGATCGAAGGGATATTACACCAACGGTGGATGCGGTCCCATGGATAACACCTTTAATACGGCCTGCGGTATGCGAGGTTTTGCGCACTTAGTTCCGTCGTCCTCCGAAATTGTGCGGGGGGGAGACTACATTGATATCCACTCGGACGCCTTTTTTATGCACCAAGGAATTGCGGGACCCAATACACATAACGAAGTTGGGTTTCGTTGTGCGTTTGATCTTTCTCAAACTCAGGGGGATCTATGTCAATCGGCATCTCCTCCAGCAATTGGTTCAAATTGTTCGGGCGGAACAAAATATGCGGGGACTTATAACGGCGGTAGTTACATGGTCACACCCGGCGGCTGTAATAATTCAACTGATCCTTTTTGTGGAGGAGGGAGCGATGCCGCGTGGACAAAATATTGGCGAGGTTCTAGCGGATCCAGTGTTGATATCGCGGGCCTCCAAAATATCACAGGCAGCACGGATGTGGATCCAAACTTAGGAGCTGCTAATACAAGTGTTTTGATTGCCGACGCCAGTATCAGCTCGGATTCTGCCGCTGACTTCTGCGCGAACTTAAATCAAGGCGGATACGGCGACTGGTTTTTACCAAACAAAGAAGAGCTCAACTTGCTTTATACGAACCGTGCCGCCATTGGCGGCTTTTCGGCGACTCAATATTTCTCAAGTACCGAAGCCTCCAATAGCTCGATGTGGGTTATTAACTTTTCGAGCGGACTCATAAGTTCGCCTACTAAATCTGTCACCGCAAAAGTTCGCTGTGTTCGCCGTTACACCCCTACGGGCTAACCCAGACTCCAAATCGTTCGATCGCATGTGGGGCTCGACACGTTCAAATATTAGACAGCTGCCTAACTTTTTTCAGTCAGAACACCTTTTTTGACATCCTAATAGGTCCCTAGCTTGCATTTTAACCCGGTGGGGTAGTGAAGCTTGGGGGTAAGAAGATGTCTAATCTAGTGCGTGGTTCTTTCGCAATATTGTGTCTCATATTGATATCGAGTTTTTCTAATTGTTCCAAAGTGGACTTTGCATCATCAAAACAAGCGGCACTGCAAAAGTCAGCTTTTGGTGATGACGTTACACAAGATCAAACCCGAGACGACAACGACGATGACAACACTCGTAATCCCGAAGATTATCCCAATGACGATGATCTCACGGTCGACGTTCAGCGAGAGTGTTCGGACCGCGACACCGAAGACAATGGTAACGTCCAACTTTCAAGCCGTGTACATTTAAGAGTATTAGAAAATCGCAAGATCGTCTGTACAGACACAACTAAAAACTACCGCTCTGATCTTTTGAATCTCGAGTCGGTTAAACTGCAAGTGAATTGCGCGCTCAAAGACGGAAACTACGAACTGCAGTTTTTTGATCCTGACTTTAAAAGCAGTAACTCTCAGCGCGCGTCCTATCACCGAGAAGAAGGCCTAGGCGATGTAAGAATCGAAGTCGTAAACGGCAAGGCCAGCCTCAGAGAAAAGAAACTTCAAATTACCTATGCCTCAAACCCGCAGGACAATTCGATTGGTGATGTGACAAAAGAAAACTACACAAAATGCGAAAAGTTCAGCTCTCCACTTGTCGTGAAATTTTCCGAGCAGCCGATTAAGCTTTCGTCACCACTGGACGGGATCTTGTTTGATATTTTAGGCGAGCGCGCAGGGCACGTAAAAAAACAGATCTCATGGCCAGTTGATGACTCTATTGCCTTTATCGCGCTTCCAAATATGAACGGAGAAGTAAAAGGCATTAACGAACTCTTTGGTGACAACACCAAGGGACCTGATGGAACTTTTTCGGCTCACGGTTACGAAGCCTTAGCAAAACACGACAGCAACCAGGACGGCTTTATTACGGATAAAGACCCGATCTATTTTAAGCTTCGTTTGTTCACCGACAAAAATCGCGACGGACTTTCGCAGCAAGGGGAGCTTGCTCGTCTCGCGGATCGAGGCCTCCGTTCGATCGACCTGTCTTTTGACGCAGGTTATGCAGAAAAAGATAAGTACGGAAACAAGATCCTATTTAAGTCCGTCGCCGAATCTGACAACGGACTGCTGCTGATTTTTGATATTTGGTTTCGACATATCGATTAAGCTATTTTATCTAAATGCATGACATGAGTCTTCTGATGCGCGGACCCGAGGGGGATCGCCTCCGCGTTTAACTGCGTGGTTTCTCCCTCTATGGTATTGACAAGCTTGCGAACTGAAGCCTTTAAAAGCTCAGCATGTTGCGAAAGTTCTTCAGCTGATTGTGCGGCCTCGTGACTCGTGCCCGCGTTTTGCTGGGTAGCTGTATCTAAGTGATTCATGGCTTTATTAATTTCTGCGACTCCCAAGTTTTGTTCGATCGAAGCATTTGAAATGTCCGAAATTAATTTCGATACATTTGTTACGCCGTGTACGATTTCGTTCAATACTGCAGAGCACTGTTGAGCAACACTGACTCCAGAATCAATTTTTATTTTCCCCAGCTCAGTTAAACTTTGCACCTTTGATTTAGTTTCATGTGCAATTCCTTCGACTTTCGAGATACTTCCTTCAAGCATAGTCGAAATTTCTTTAGCTGCGTTTCCACTCATTTGTGCTAATTTCCCAACCTCTTCTGCAACAACCGCAAAACCCTTACCGTGTTCGCCCGCACGTGCGGCTTCAACCGATGCGTTGAAAGACAGAAGCTTTGTTTGAAAAACGATGTCATTGATGACTTTCGTTTTAGTTCCGATTTCTCGGATCACTTTAATTATTTCAGTCATCTGCACATTGCTTTGATTTACCTGATTCATAATAGCTTCATTACTAGAAGTGATTTCATTCATTGAAGAGAGCATCTGATCTACAGCTTGGCGACCTGCTTCGGCTTTAGTTTGACAAGCGTTTGAAGTCTGAACTGAAACGTTGGCATTGTCTGTTGATTTAGCAACCATGGCACTGATTTGAGAAAGCGAAGCGGCTGTCTCTTCAAGCGACGCCGCTTGTCCTGTCGTCGCATGAGAAAGCTGACTCGAATGGGCCGCGATTTGCTCTGAAGCCGCTCCGACAAGTTCTGCGGTATGAGTTAAATCTCGCACCACCAGGCTAATAGAATTCACTATTGAATTGGCAAATAGAAATCCAATGATGAGACCAAAACAAACGCCGCCGATAACCCAGGCCATAATGAGTCGATTGCTTTGTTGACCGATTGATTTTGCTTCATGAATAAAGGAACTGCCGTTTTTGAAGTTAAAGGCCTCTAATTTTGTAAAGGCTGCTAGATATTTTGCCGCCGCGTCCGGGCAGTCCTTTAAAAAAATCTCGTGCATTTTGACCTTGTCCTGCGGGTTGCCACTTTTTTGCAGAGCTAAGATTGCGCCTCCAATATTTTTAAAATCGGTCCACTCTTTTTGGACATCTGAATAGAGCATTTTTTCTTCATCGCTCTGAATGAGCTTCTGATAGGCTGCGTTGTGTTTTTCGTACTGGTCGATAGCTGCGCCGACGCGACTTATAAACTCTTGAGTTTCTTCCTCGCTAAGGCCCTGGAGGCCCAAAGATCTCAGGTTGATTCGGATGTCCCTAAAGGCAAGGAACATCTGGTTTGAAAGCTCGTTACTCGGCATAACTTTGTCGGTGACTCGATCATAAGAAGATATAACCTGGCCTAGCCCGGAGTAAGCTTCATATCCGATAAGAGTGCTTACAAGTGAGAGCAGGCCGACCAGGACCATCAGTTTTACTTTAAAGCTTAGTTTCTTTAGAGAGTTCATACGTACCTTTCGTAAGAGTCTGTTAGACGCACCGCTAATCAGTTCTAATAAGTTTTCGGCAGACTTTGGACCCGCAAATAAGAAGATCTTTATACAGTCTTAACATTTCTTGAACTTAGCCCTGTCGGTAGTCTTTGCTCTAAGGTGCGAGGGCTGGGATGCCCTGAATATAGGCACACGGTCTAATTGCGGGGCGACGTGAGTCGGTAATACCCGACGTATGACAATTCCTCAGTGACACAACCTTGAGCACACGCTATCAATATTATTAGAGAATACTCAAAGTCTTTGTCTTTTGAACTTAAGGAGTAAGCTGGTGGATCCGCACATTGAAAATAAAAAAGCAGATCACGAACCAGATCTTAACGATAATAAACAGACCTACGAAATCCAAGTTGGCGGCTTTCCTTTAAAACTAAAGTCGTCGCACGATCCAGAAACTGTGGAACAACTTTCACGCTTGGTAAACTCAAAGGTGGAGGCTGCGCTTGCAGCTCATCCCAGTCTGTCTTATCAAAAAGCCCTTTTGTTGGCGTGCCTACATATGGCCGAGGACGTTGTCTTATTGAAGCGAACCGCTCTTCGAGAGCTGGATCAACTTGAACTTCAAGCCAAACAAGTCTTTGTAGATCTTGAGTCTTCTCCATTAAGCCGCATTCGATTAGATAATTAAGGTCAAACCCTTACTCATCAAATGTGGCTCTGAAACCTAAACAGAATGTTTAGAGTTTCTTTGGATGTTGGAGCTAGCTTTTGAAACCTACAAGCGTCTTACCTACCTCAAACGAGTCAGAGCCGACTCCTATGAATCGCGCACGAATTCAAGCCGAGATCCGAACTCAAGCAGTTGCTCGGCGAAAAGCCCTTTCAAAAGACGACCGAACTTCAGCCTCAAATAAAATCTCAGTTCTACTTGAAGACCTTCTTTCTGTTAAAACCCCCAAACGGGTAGCCACATTCTTTGCGATTCAAAACGAGCCCGACCTTAAGTTGAGCTCAAAAGGCTACACCCTATGTTACCCCCGCGTCGAAGGCGACGCTTTGGCCTTTTATGAGACCAAAGCTACGCTTGCGGAATTTGAAAAAAGCCCTTTGTCTGTTCCCGAACCACCTTTGAAACACTCCACAAAAGTCAGTTTAGATGAGGGCGATGTCGTCCTCGTTCCTGGCGTGGCGTTTAACTTTAAAGGTCAACGGATCGGGATGGGTAAAGGTTTTTATGATCGCTTTTTGGCTCAGTCGCCATCTCAAAGATGGGGAGTGAGTTATGGGTTTCAGTTATTAACAGAAGAGTGGAGTTCTCAGGAGTGGGACCAAAATGTTCAGCT
>CAZDFM010000217.1:0-5364 GCA_964504465.1 uncultured Pseudobdellovibrionaceae bacterium
TCAGAGAGCGTTTTCGGTAGTGCTCGATGGCTCCTTTGGCCTGTGCGAACTTTTTGTTTTGAATAAGTGTCTCAACATAAGAGCGCGCGACATTGATTTGGAAAACTTTTGGTTTTGAATTTAAAACGAACTTAAAATATCTCAGTGATTCTTCGAACCGCTTTTGCGCGGCCAAGGCGCGAGCATAGTCATAAGCAGCGTCGACATTTTTGCCACCCTTAGAAAAATAAAGATCTAAAGTGTGAGCCACTGCAGGCATATTTTCACGCAAGTACTGAGCGCGTGCGAGTTCAGTTAAAACCTCAATATTTTTCTCGTCGAGTTTGTACATTTCTTTATAGGCAGTTTCGACACAGTCGTGTTTTGAACGTAGAGAGCAGATTTCGACGACACGTTTTAGGTCTTCAGTTTTAGCGACACCAGAGAACTGTTTTAACTTTAGCGGAATAATCGCAAAAAAGTGAGTGTCCCAATTGACGGCGTGAATGAAGCTCCCAACAAAAAGCGAACAGGTGAGTATCATCGTGAGAATGACGCTATCAACTTTTTTCTTTCCCTTTGTTTCGGTTTGGTACGAATGGGTCCAGCCGCAATCACACACCATGGTTTGGCCGCATAATTTTTCGACGGACAATTCTTTCGTACAAACTGGACAATGAGAATGGTAATTCATTAAACGCCCCCGTGATATCTTCCCGATGTCTTATAAGGCACAAAGAATGCCACGCCAAAACGGATACAGCCCTCAAGCAAATCAATCGCGCGACCAACATCCAGTCAGCGCCAAATTTCTAAACAATTTCGCGGATACTTTGGCTGTATCAGTTTGAGAAACATCAGTCCCATTCGAGGCTTGACCATATATATTGACTGGCCGGTCCCCAAAACTTTTTATTTTTTCTGACTAAATAGAGTTCAGTACAAAGTGCCTCACCATAAGGAAGTACGATCAGCTTTCCGTTTTCAATCTCTTCTTGAACCGTGTGAAGCGGCATATTCCCCCAGCCCATGCCCGCAATCAGCAGCTGCTTTTTTGCATAGAAATCTGTAACGTTCCATCTTGGTGCCCCCTCGAGAACCGCAACTGTCGTACTGGTTCGTGTTGTGTGATGGTCAGAAGCTACGATCTGCGTATAGTTTTTGAGATCTTCTTGAGTAAGCGATTCTGGAAGTGGTGTGATCAAAGAAGGTGCTGCCATCGGCTGCAGTAAAACTCTTCCACATTTTCGAACTTCGTAACCATCTTCAGGAGGGGGAAACTCAGTAATCGCGAGGTCGGCTTCGTTGTCTTCTAAACGCTCAAGTGGAGCTCTTAAATTTAAAACATCAAGCCGAATTTGTAAGCCTTTGTAACGCTTATGAACTTCATGAAATAGATTTGTGAGTTCTGAGAGTGGAGTCAGTGACGTAAGACTAATTCTTAAAGCCGGCTCCGTGTTTTTTGAAAGCAAATAGGAGTAGTCTTTTAAAGATGCGTGCGCTTTAATAACCTCGTTAGCTTTTTCAAGAAAGAGTCTTCCTCGCGCCGTGAGTTGGGGTCGATAGTTAGAGCGATCAAAGATTTCGAATTCGAGTTCTTCTTCGAGAGTTTTAACTGAGTGGCTCACGGCGGATTGAACTTTGTTGAGCTGCTCGGCCGCAGCTCTAAAGCTTCCGGTACTGACGATGGCTTGAAGCGAAAGCAATTGCTCGACGGTCATGGACACCTCACCTGTAATAGAACTGTACTTAATCTACAAAATCGATCATTTCAATGAAAACTGTATTCTTTTATTAGATCAGCCTAAGAGTCATACTCAGTTTTGTGGAGGTACATATGATTTTACGTAAAGCAGACGAACGTGGACATTTTCAAAACTCTTGGCTCAATGCCAGGCATACTTTTTCTTTCTCGAGCTACTTTGATCCGAACTGGATGGGTTTTGGAAACTTGCGAGTTTTAAATCACGATCAGGTTTCGCCTGATGGCGGTTTTGGAACTCACCCTCACAACGATATGGAAATCATAACCTATGTAATCAAAGGCGCAGTTGCGCACAAAGATTCCATGGGCAACGAAGAACTCGTGAAAGCTGGAGAGGTTCAACGCATGAGCGCGGGCACAGGAGTTCGCCATAGTGAATTCAATCCGTCTTCGACTGAGTTGCTTGAGCTTTTCCAGATTTGGGTTATTCCCGAAAAAGAAGGGACGGCTCCAAGTTACGAACAAAAAGCTTTTAGTCGCGAAGAAAAATTGAATCGCTTGCGATTGGTTGTAGATCACGAGGCGCGTGATGGAGCATTAAAAGTTTTTGCTCCATTTCGAATGTTCGCTTCAATGTTAGAAACAGGGCATAAGCTTGAACATAAGATTGAGCTTGGCGGCGGCTGGCTTCAAGTGGCTACGGGCCAAATTAAAGTAGGCGAGCACGAGCTTGGTCCAGGTGATGGTCTAGCAATTGAATCCAATCGAGAAATACTTAAGATCGAAGGTGTTACTGAGGCCGAGTTTGTCTTGCTTGAAGCAAGTCCGATGTCGACTAAGGCATAGAAGATCAAGCTGAACCCCTGATTCCCCGGAGGAGGATTGAAATCCTCGGGGGAAAATCTTAAAATTAGAAGTACATCAGAGCATTTACGTTTAACGCGCATATCATTCCTTAGGATGAGGGATCTTGGCTAAAAAACGCAGTCATCAAAACAAGAATCGCGGTTACCAAGTCTCAACCGATTCGTCGGCCGCTTCGGCTCCTTCAACTGAAGCCTCAAGTTCGTTTCAATACACACGTCTTGCAAAATACTTAGCGCTCTTTACGGCCGCAGTTTTATCTCTGCTTTACGGACTGACTTTGAGTCCTACGGTTCCAGGCGGAGACTCGGGCGAATTGATAACAGTAGCTCACGGTCTTGGAGTGGCGCATCCTCCGGGGTACCCACTTTATACTTTAATCGCTCACGTATTTTCATACTTACCGTTTGGGAGTGTCGCTTACCGAATCAATCTGCTTTCAGCTGTGTTTTCGGTCATGGGCGGACTGCTTTGTTTTCATCTGCTTTGGCGCTGGCTTAAAGACGCTTGGGTTGCAAGCGTTGTGTCGCTTTTCTTCTTTTTGTCTCCACTGGTTTGGCGATATTCAGTTGTGGCAGAAGTTTTTAGTTTAAATAACTTCTTTATTCTGCTTTTAATTTTTTGTTACTACGAATTTCAAAGATCTTCGCAAGAAAATCAGCCTCATACTCATAGATGGGTTTGGGCTATGGCAGCCACTCTTGGTTGGGCTTGCGGGCATCACCATACGATTTTGTTTTTGGCAGTCCCATTATTCTTATGGGCCTCTGCTTTTAATACAAAGGCGCTCTTTACAAAAAAAGCGTTTATACCTTCGCTCGCGTTTTTTGTGAGTGGCTTCTTGCCTTATTTGTATATCCCTTGGGCTGCAGTTAAAAAAGACATCTTCTCGTGGGGAGAGGCCGACACTTGGAGCGGCTTTTGGGTGCATTTTTTAAGACAAGAGTACGGCACGTTTCAGCTTGCAACCGGCGGGGCTAACGACTCTAAAATGACCGTAAATCTCATTAAGTACGCCGAAGATCTTATGCACCAAACTTTGGTGATCGCTTTTATCCCAATGCTGATTGGGCTTTGGTTTTTTATTAAACAGAAAAAGAAATCGCCTGAATTTCTAAGAGCAGTACTTTTTGTATTTGTTTTCTACACTTTGCTTTTTAACTACCTTGCGAACATGGATCTGACGAATCGGTTATTTTTCGATATTCAGTCACGATTCTGGATGTTCCCAAATTTACTTTTATGCTTTTTTATGGCGTACGGTTTCGTCGAACTTAAAAAGACAAAGTTTCAGGCTTTAAAATGGGCCCCGATCGCTTTGGCATTTGTTTATTTTCCGACTCAGCTTTATCTCTCCTACAATCACGAGGACTACTCGAAGAATTACGTTTTTGAAAACGTAGGCCGCTCGACACTGCTGTCGCTTCCTCCAAACGCTATTATGCTTATGCGTGGAGATATCTATGTGAACTCTGTCCGTTACCTTCAGGCGGTGGAGGGTGTTCGACCCGACGTAAAAGCAATTCCTCTTGATCTGATGTGGTGGCCCTGGATGGCCGGAGTGATCAAAAAGCAATTTCCAGAAATTGTTCTTCCAAATAAAGTCTACCGTTATGAGCGTGAGAAGTGGGACGACTTTACTCTCCCGGAATTCTTCGACGCCAATATCGCAAAGTTTCCTATTTTTATTGGAAAACTTCGAGATGATGAACTTAAAGTTTTAAAAGGAAAGTACAAAGCCAAAAACCTAGGTTTCATTAATGCGATATTACCTGAGGGTACAGAGCTTGATTTTTCGACCTACAGAAGGTGGGCGAAAGCATTTGATGATTATGAGGTTCCTAAAAAATCCGATATTCGAGACCGCTCGTGGGAAGCCTTTGTATATTACAATTATTGGGATCGAGAAGTTCGTAGAATAGATGAGATCTTTTTAGAGGCAGCCGTGGGCCCCTATGATCTCACGCGCCTGAGCTATGGTGCTGAACGTTTAGAAAAGGTGATTGAAGATCATCCCGAAGTGCCCCCTCATGTTTATAAAAACCTAGGGGTCGCGTATCAGTTCTTAGGTCAGCAAAATCCGAATTACCTTCCGCGTATGGTTTCTGCTTGGAGGCGGTACGCAGAATTTGAAGGCCGAGTGAACGATCCCGATATCGCCAAGATCAAGGCTTTTTTATCTACTCAGAATCGTTCTACGGCTTCAGAGTAGAACCAAGTTCTCAGGTTGTAGAAAGAAACCGCACTTACCTAAGTTCGTTTAAAAGGCTTTCTTTTTCGAAGAGAACAGCTCTCACGGGAGATGCATCCGCATCTTTAATGTTGAGAGGCAGTGCGCTCAAAACGTATATCCCCTCAGGAACTCCGGTCAGCACAACGCCCTCAAGAACCGCCGAGTCTGTTTCAAGCAGAGCCTGATGGGATTCAAGTTTTTTTGATTTCGCGGGATCAACTGATGGGGTGTCGATCCCAAACAAAATCACTCCCTGCGTTTTGGCCCAATGAATGAGTTCCGGAGACAGGGCTGTGAAGTCGTCGTTCCATTTGTCAGGGTCAGGAAAGCTCTCGGTCGCAAAAAGTACTCTAGGGGCTTTAAGCGACGTTTTAATATGTTCAGGTAAAATTCTTTCGGGCTTGCCTTCAATTTTTATTACCTGGGCTAAACCAAAATAAAAGCTGAGTGCGCGCTCACTCATTCCAGGTTGATTCGCGCCGTAGTGGCATGGAGCGTCAGTGTGTGCGCCTAAATGAACGGTCGTGGTAATACTCGAAAGACCTAAATGATCGCCCTTGGGGAAATCCATTAGAACATTACG
>CAZDFM010000218.1:0-5355 GCA_964504465.1 uncultured Pseudobdellovibrionaceae bacterium
ATTGCGTTAGCACCAATCGGGAAAACGCTCCGATCATCATGAACATGACAGCTAATCGATCACTGAAAGAAAAGACGATCGGCCGTCCCGTGTGACCCTGAGAGATTCGAATCAGCATTCCGGGGATTACGATTCCCATACATAGAAAAGTGAATAGGTGGGCAGAAAGGCTGCCCACGAATTGAAAAGTATCAGAAAGTGATAAGGCCTCGAGGATAAAGTGTAGGCCTAAGCCAAAGTGGCCAATAAACATGAGGGAAATTCCAAAGTTTCTTAAGCCCAAATCTGGACGCCAAGTCATGAACCGCATCAGCATGAGTAGTCCGGTTACGCCTAGTAAAAGAACTCCAAGCTGTGTTGGGAAAAGTGGATAGAAAACCGAAGCTAATACTAAAAATTTGATGCTTAGATCTAGCCACGCCCATCTCTTAATGCTGATGCCAAAGGTAGTCTTCATAAATTGTAAGGTAGTGCGTTCAAACATAACTGCGAAGGCTAGACGGAAAAGTCCCAGACTCATAGCAGAGCCTAGTTTAAAAGTTGTTGGATCTAGCAGGAGATTTTTTGCGACAAGGAAGAGAGGGATACCGATCAAAAAAAAGTAGTTATCTTTGAAGCTGTCCTGATGCCTATAGCGAATGAGCGAGTAAAGTATATATCCGCCGCAACTAAGTAGAAACAAATTGAGTGAAATAAATTTGAACCAAACGGGGAGGTTTCCAACGCTTAACATAGCTACGCGTTCGAGGAGCCACGCGAGTGCAAGCAAGAAGAGGGGCAATCCATGAATACCCCGAATTTTCACCCAATTCTTACTTGCAGTGAGGAGAAAACCTCCAAGTACGGCCCAGCCAAAGCCGAACAACATTTCGTGCGCGTGCCACTGGACCATTGGCACCGAGTTCGAAGGCAAGGTGAGTTGACCAGAAAAAATGAATGCCCAGAGAATCGGGAAGATAGCTCCCGAAACGAAAGCAAAAAGAAAAAAGGGCCGAAAACCTGCTAAAAAAATGGGAAGTAAAAAAATATTCATGTCGATTGACGACCTATGGCGCCGACGGGACAGAGTTTTAAAACATATTCGCAAAGACTTAACGTCGATTCTGAGTCAGGTTGTTTTGCTACGTAAGCGTAGGTATCAAGCACGTGACTCGAAAAAATCTCGGGAGCCGCTTTCCAGCAAGCAGCACAACTAATACAAGTATCATCCACAAAATATTCACCTTCGATATTATCTGTTCTTCGTGCCTCAAAGCTAGCCATACTCTTAATTTGTGCAAAACCCATGCGTAGCTCATTCATCGAGAACACAAAAGAATCGAGACAAATTGTCCCATTGCAATGACTAAATGTCCCGGCCTCGAGACGCTCTGGCTCTTTATAGACGCATAAATTATTTAGCTGAGTATTTTTCGTGGCATACAAATAGCACACTTTTGTGGCACCTACCAAACAGGAGTTCCTATGATTTCACTAAACGTTATCTCAAGAGATTTCGCCGTTACTGAATCGATCCAGTCCGAATTAGAAAAGTACGCATTAAAGTTAAATAGAATCTGCGACAGAATCACGTCCTGTGAAGTCGTATTGTCCTTGCCCCATAAGCACTCTCAAAAGGGCAAGATATTTCATATCACTTTACGTTTACATGTACCTGGGGAGACACTTGTGGTCGATCGTGAGCCCGGGCTTAATTCTGCGCACGAAGATTTTCATGTAGCTGTCCGCGATGCTTTTGGTACTATGAAGCGACGATTGGGAGAATATGTGGAAAGACAAAAGGGGTTTGTCAAATCCCACTCTACACCAGGCCTCAAGGCTAACACTTCGGTGGAAGAGAAAGAGGAAGAAGAAGTTTTCTAACATGGTTTGCTCCCTCGTCTGCACTTCAACTTGCGACAGGCTCGGTCTTCGCAATCGCCACGGGTATGAGATGAAGTTAAAAGGCTCCAATCATCCTGATAATCATTTCGGGTGAGAAACCTTCGATCGACGCTCGACTTTACTTGCTGAGCCTCTTGAAGAGTTCCTACTCGGCCCGATTGCCTACGGCAGTCTATACTATGCGGATTCGTTAAACAAAATAATCCAAAACCCAAGGGAGTCGCGTGGGAAGATCGCGAGGTAAAGAAAAGTAGAAAGGAGAGCAGATAAAATCGTGAATTCACCGTCATCTCGTTCCTGCTAGACGCAAGTCGCTTCCGCTGCGGACGTAAAATAGTGTCAGGGATAATGTCCATTTACTGCTGAAAGAATTTTTTCACACATCAAAGCGTAACCGCGGTCATTCGGATGAAACTGATCGGCCATTAAAGAACTATCCGTCCAAAGCCCGTTCATCCCATCTACTACCAGCACACCTTTTTTGATCGCGAGCTCTGTGATTTGTGGAAGACGTTCTGTCGAAGGAAGGGGAGGATTCAAAGAAAGGTAAACCACCAAAGCGCCTGAATCTAAAAGAGCATCGAACATCTCTTCCATTTCACGAAGAGTTTTTGAAGCCTCATAGCTACCCGGTTGGTAGTGATTCAAAATCGCATCGTTTCCGCCCGAACTTACAAAAATCAGCGTAGGTTGTACTAAAATCGCTTGTGGAACTTTCGTCAAAATTTCTTGAGACGTTAAGCCTGGTACTGCAAGATTGGTTACGCCTTGACCAAATTTATCAGCCAAGCATTTCTCAGGAACTTTTGCATTCGCCGAAGTCCGCCCTTCACCCGCAGCAAGGCTATCACCAAGCACAACCATCGCGCCAAGTCCCGGTTTTGAGTTCGCAACGTTAGTTTGTTTAAAACCACCTTGAGAACCGCCATTATTATTATCGTCAGATGAGCATGAAGCTAAGATTAGAAATGAAGACAGTATTGCAGAAATCAAAGAAAGACGTCGCATAAAACCCCCTCAGGTAATCTCGGAGATAAATCACAATTTTATAGGTATTGCACGAGCTGGGAAGGTCATGACGCAGGTCGCTCCTGGCACGCGGGAAGGTCGTTTCCTTTTAGGAGGCTGATGGATAGTTTGCTTTAGTCAGCATTTTGCGAATGAGGATTGAAGAAAAGAATGCGAGCCCCATCATAATTACCGCCCAAAAAGTAAGTTTTCCGAAATAATCGCCGTAAACTGTTCTTACAATTTCTTGCGTAATTTGATGACCTTTATCGAGCGATATTGCGGCCGAGAAAGCAGCACCCAAGATTCCACTCAATGCGATCGCAACAGAGACTAAACTAACCGAAAAATTTTCTATGTGCTTGGGAGTGACAGACAAAATAAAGGCCACGACCATAGATCCCACGATAACTTCAGCAAACGCCTGAAAAAAGTGAATTAATAAAAACATCTCCGGACGAATCACTACATCTGCGCCAATGTTTTTAGCAGCAAAAGTGAGTATGGCAAACGCTATAGTCGTCAAACCAAAGGCTAAGGACACTTTACTCGCTGTAGAGAGATGAACTTTGCGTTTTTCTAGAGCCGGAAAGACCCAAGCAATCACGGGACCCGCAAGCATACACCACAAAGGATTCATGGCCATTGCAGCTTCAGGGGCAATAGGTATCAGTCCGAAAACATCTCCCCGCATAGTGTTGATTGTCACTATGGTCATCGAGGTCATCATTTGTCCGTAGTAAATAAAAAAAGCGGTGGTCAAAACGAACATGAGTAAAATAGTGCCCATTCTTAGTGCGTCGGAAGCGTTCGCTTTAAACATAAGAAAAATAAAATAAAGAATAGCAGCAAGGCCGATGGCATAAACAATATTTTTCCCTATGTCCATGTTGGCGAACATAAAGAAAACCAATCCAATCATTGCCGAGGAGATCGCAATAAATGCGACCCAATTTTTGATGCTCACGGGGGATTGGTCAATTTTTGCACCAACACTTTGAAAATCTTTGCGCAAAAGAATTAGAATTACGAGGCCGATTGAGGCTATGGCAGAAGAAAGTACGAAGCCACCCTTAAAACCGATTACGATAATTAACAACGGAACAAAGTACTGTCCTAACAAAGCGCCGATGTTGTTAGCCGAATAATTTATGGGATATGCATTCTCAAAGTCTTCTTTACTTGTGAAGCTACGCTTAAAAAGACTTGGGTAACTTGGAGACATTAGGCCCCGAGCGTAGCTTGAGAGTGCGATCCCAATGAGTGTGAAAGGAATACTTTTTGTGCTGGCTCCAAAAGCTAATAAACCGAACCCAGCAGCAAAGATTAAAAAAGCAAAACTCAGAGAGCGGTAAGCTCCCAAGAATTTATCAGCAATGAAGCCGCCGGCAATTGCGAACAAAGGACCTATCGAAGAAAAGGCCCCAACAATCATCATGGTCTCGGCTTCAGTGTAATTAAGATCTTCTAAAAAAAACCGAGTTAAGATGGCCATAACGCCATAAAACGAGAGCCCAAAAGCCAATTGGCAAACCATCATCGAGGAATTGAGCTTATTCCACATTTCAAATCCTTTTCGTCAGGTATTTTGATATTTCTGAGTATCTGCCATTGTTATCCCGAGGCAACGTTTGTTTTGGCTTACTGCGTAGTCACTTCAACGACGCCTTTGCCGGTTTCAGGGGGGAAGGAGTGATGACCATATGTGGTACCAAAGCTCTCATGATCATGCTTCCGGCACTAGCACTTAGGGCGATTCGTCAAACTCTTCCCATCCGCACTCTTCATAAGGGGGACTTAATTCAGTAATGAACCAAATGCCCTCTTTAAAGCCCATAGTCGCGAGAAAGACGTCGCCCTTTTTTAGGTGAAAGTGGATCTTTTGTGGAAAGACGAGGGGGCGAAATTCGAAATCTTCGAAAGGATCAATTGCAGTCGTGTCGTACTTTCGAATCTTTGTGATTTCGATCATTCTTGTATCGGTGAGTTCAAAATTAGTCGGCAACTGCAATTTCGCCCACGGATTCTCGCTTAGAAAGATCTCGTCAATCGCGGCTGTGAGTTTCATAAGTCTGAGGTCAATGATTTCGGCTGAATTATTCATGGGCTTTTACCAGATTTGTTAACATCTTTCCGATGATGGTGAGTTGGTCTTTGGCGGAGAGGGATTGAGATTCGGTTATGACTTCGCGTCGACGAAGGATTTCAATGAGTGGAACACATTCAAACACCGAGCCGCGAGCGATCCAGAAGAAGTTTCGTTTATCTGGCTTATGCCAGCGACCATTACCTTCTGCAATGTTGAGCGGTATTGAAAGTGATGCCCTTGAGAGCTGATCCGACAATGTTCGGTGAATTCGCGATGAATTTTTATTCAGGAGAGTATCGACAAACTCGACCCAATCTACTGAACGCTTATAGACTTCTAAGTTTTCGAATGAAAAGTTCATGTGGGGAGTTGGA
>CAZDFM010000219.1:0-5322 GCA_964504465.1 uncultured Pseudobdellovibrionaceae bacterium
AAGAGTTATAATTTTGAATTTACACTGAATGAAAGAACTGAAAAAATTCTGCACTCAGTAAAAATAACCGCAGCCGATTTTAATCAAAAGATCTTTTTTCATGCTCAATGGGGCTATCCCATTTTAATTGAAGAGCAAAATCAACGAACCTATCTCTCCTATAACCCTCAAGGGCAATTGATTGAACGCAGGCTAGCTTCAGAAAATAAAGAACTGATTTATGATTCAAAAAATCGGCTCACTAAAATGGTGTTACCCGGTCGTTCTTATAGAGAAGTCAGAATCACCTATAATGACCTCACTCCACGGCCTTATATGATCTCAATAGAAGGTGAAGGATTTATTAAATTGCGCTGGACTTCGAACAAATCCGAGATCGTCGAAGTCTCACCGCTTAAAAATTCTGCGCAACTGAAAGTTCGTCTAGCTGAAGCTTTAGGAATGTTGGCACGTAACACTGAAACCCCAACCAAGGAACCGATTCAATGATGTCTCCGTGCAACCGCACTGTCCCCGCTTGTTTTTCTCTTTTAATTTTATTTTGTCTAAGTTACTCTCCTTCAAGTTTTGCGAGTCGCGAGTGGCCGCTTCAACTGATAGATGCCAGTTCAATTAAGATTCCTGCTCGAACAAACCAAATCATAATTGCAGTCATCGATACTGGAATAGACACAGACAACCCCGAACTTAAATCTATCCTTTGGCAAAATCCCGGCGAATCCGGAAAAGATTCGACCGGTGCAGATAAGTCGACCAATGGAAAGGATGACGACCAGAACGGTTTCGTCGATGATATTCATGGTTGGAACTTCGCACAGTCCTCTCCAAAACTTCAGGATGTACATGGTCATGGTACTCATGTCGCGGGAATTATCGCATCGGTTACGAGTGGGCGGTTTCCACCTGTTACGAACTCGACTCCACTTAAGATTATGGTTCTCAAATATTTTGAAGATGCGGCATCACCGTATGCCACGATGAACAATACAATTCAGGCCATCAACTATGCGATTCGTAATGGAGCGCATATCATAAATTATTCCGGAGGAGGCCTAAACCCCAATGCGCAAGAAAAGGCCGCTCTGCAAAAAGCTTCTGAGGCTGGCATTCTAGTAGTTGCGGCCGCCGGTAACGAAGCCGCAAATTCAGACGTAGTCGGCTATTATCCGGCGAACTACAATCTTCCCAATATTTTGTCAGTTGGAGCGGTAAATGCGAAAAAACAAATGATTGAGAGTAGTAACTTTGGTCTTCAAAATGTGGACTTAGCGGCTCCTGGAGAGGATGTACCTTCTACTTTGCCCGCCAAAACATATGGATTAATGACCGGAACTTCCCAAGCCACAGCATTTGCTTCGGCGGTTGCGGGTTTAGTCTTAGCCTCACGTACAAGTAAGATCTCGCCCGAAGCTCTCATTTCACATTTAACCGCGACCGGTGCGGTGACCCCACAACTGAAAACCAAAGTTAAGTCGGGATCAGTGCTCAATGCGAAAAGGTCTGTGCAAATGGGATTTGAAACGGAATTCGCGAATTTGTCTTTCGTCGAAAATTATCGCACGCGAACCGAAACTTTTATCTCAGAACTCAATGATGAGAACCGGTATTCTTCTCGCGACAACAACCAATGGTCTCAGGCTTTGCTTTCGGAATTGGCGACTTCCCTCCCCGCAGGCCGCGGTCTAAACATTCGCTAAGACGAGAGAATTCGACGCACCTCCCAATACCGATTCTGTGTGCGAGGCGTCCGTTTCTCGAGTAAGAATAAAAAAATAAATAAATCTAACACTTTAAATTGCGAATCTACCTGAACCACGCTACAGGTAGCTCTCTACCGCAAACTGATTTAGTCTAGTTTGTTAGCTTGGAGATCATCAATGTTGTCCTTCATGTTTACTCCAAACGCACAAAGTGTACGGCTTAAGCTCTCGCTTATTTATGCCGGCCTCTACATCATTATATGCAGCGGCTATATTTACTTTTCAGATCATATTGCACACCTCGTCGCCCAGAATTATGAACAATTTTATTTTATCCAAACCGTAAAAGGTTTCGCCTTTATGTTCCTTTCGGGTTTGGCGCTTTTCGTTTTGCTTTACACCGGTATGGGAAGGTTTTTACGAGCAAAAGAAATCATTCGCCTACAGCGCGAATCGATCGTAATGACTGAACACAGAGTGCTTACCGGACTTCTTTCGTCGGCGACCCTTCATGACATCAATAATTTTTTGATGATCGTACATATGCACCTAGAGGTGATTGAAGCTGACATCCATCTTGATGCAGAAGCAAAAAGATCTTTGGCCAAAGTTCACGTGGGCCTTAACAATATGCTTGAGTCCACCAGGCACCTCCTAAATTTCACGAAAGAGTCGTCAGAGAAAACTACTTTAAGTGTTATGGAAGTGAGACCCTTTATAAACCAAGCCTGGAGCTTGCTCTCCAGTTTTTGCAAAGAAAAAACAATCCATTTTAGCTGCCACGAAGAGTCTCCAGGAATTCAGGCTACTCTGCATTCTCCTCAACTTAAACAAGCGCTCATGAACATTCTTTTAAACTCGATTCAAGCTATCGAGTCTGAAGGAATTATCGAGGTCGTCCTCAGATCTTCACTTAATGAAACTCTCATTGAAATCCACGATAGTGGCCCAGGCGTTCCGCCTTCAGAGAGAAGCAAAATCTTTCAGCCGAACTATTCAACCAAAAAGGGGGGCACGGGACTCGGTCTTGTATCCTCACGTTTTTGTCTAGAGGCTATTAATGGTAAAATCGAGGTAGGTTCTTCGCATTTAAAGGGCGCCTGCTTTCGAATCCGCTTGGCCCACGCCTAGCCACCTCAAGATTGCTTAATCCTACATGAGAACGAGAAATCCCCTGACTTTTGCGGTGACCTCGGCTAGTACGGTGTCATGTCATCACAACTTCAAAAAGCGATCGCCCCAGACGGCCTCACTCAGTTTTTACTGATCGATGCGAAAGACGTAGTTCAAGAATCTTTGACTCGCCTTAAAGCATGGCCGCCATCTATGATACATCTAGGCCAGGCCCTTATGGGAGCCGGGCTCTTGCACGCGCTCCTCATCAAAGAAGATAAGAGTAAACTCTCGCTCCAATGGTCGGTTCGTGGTCCTTTCGGGGATCTTTACGCTGAGTCAAATGCGATTGGGAAATTGCGTGGCACGATCATGCAGCCGCAGGCACCAGTAAATAATATGTTTGCTAAGCTCGGCAGCGGCATCCTGCAAGTCAGGCGCACCGAAGTTGATTCTTCGACGGGAGTCGTTCAAGCCGGTGGCGATGTTTGTATGGACCTCCTGACTTATCTTCACCAGTCAGAACAACGGCCTTGTGCGATGAATCTCTGGGTGGATCTCAATTGGGATGATAAAAACCCAGAGCATCCGATCTATGTTCGAAATGCTCTTGGTTACTTAGTCGAAGTCCTCCCTGACGAGCGAGGAGTTATGGATTCGAATCGCCTAGCTCAGTGGGAAAACTTTCTGACAAGTTTAGGCAAGCTATCTGAATGGGAGATTGACTCACAGGCTCCGCTTGCTTCCATGTTAAAATTCTTGAACCCCGGCACTCCGGCAAAAGTACTCATGTATCAAAATTTGAGTTTCTATTGTTCTTGCTCTGAAGAGCGAGCGCAACGTGCGTTGATCTTAGCACTCGATCAAGACAAATCGCTTCCTCGGCGCGAGTCCGAAGAAATCACCTGTGAGTTCTGCGGAAAAGTGTATGAGGTTTAAATCATCCTACAAGATTCTTGCTCTTGGCTGTGTTCTGTTGCTCATCACCGCGTGCTCGTCAGTTACAATTGATTTAAAAAAGCCCATTCAAGAACCCCTAGGAAAGCCGAGTTTTTCTGATTACCGCGCGTTCTATTTTTGGGGCATGCTCCAAACAAAACACTTTAGCTTAAACCAGGCCTGTCCTAACCAGATCCCGCTTCGAATTCGCAGCTATGCTTCGCTTGAAGATGTTTTAGTGACAACATTTACGCTAGGGATCTATACCTCAAGAACCCTCGATGTTTGGTGTACAGACAGTGAGCCGGCACCGGTTTCAGAGAGCGAATCAAAATGAAAGCGCTTCTTTTAACACTCACGATTTTATTCTGCTGCTCTTGCACTACGATCTATTGGCAAAAGGGCGATGGCCAACAAGAAATGCCGCAAATTCCAGATCAGGTTTGGCGGCATGAATTCTTTTTCGGATTTTGGGAATCGCAGGCGGCACTTCCACTCGAAGAGTTGTGCCCGACCGATGCAAATTTTGAAATGATCCGTGTACGCCGCGCACCTGCACAAATCTTAGTGGGCGTTTTGACCCTCGGTATCTATACGCCAAATTCGGTTTCAGCAGTCTGTAGTCGAGATCTTTAATCGTGTGCCAATTCTCAAAACGAAACGATATGAACCCTCTTTAAAGAGGCTTTAAAAAAATAATTTGTCAGGTGAGCTAGACCCTGATGACGTCCTTAACTTGCAGTCGCGACATTCCGTTAAATAAGAATAGATTATATATTGCTGTGCTGATTTGGTACGTTGAAGGAGTAAAGATGGAAGCAAAGTCGCCGACCAATCTTGTGGAACTTGAGCCTGGGGAATATATGATTCGAGAGAAAACTCCTGGCGAGGCTTTGTTTATCGTGAAATCGGGTCAACTCGAGGTTTATAAAACAGACTCCAGTGGAAACAAAATCCCACTTGGAATCATTGGATCGGGCCAATACGTCGGCGAATCCGCAGTTCTTCACGAAACAACTCATACTTCCAATGTTGTCGCGCTCACAAAAGTTCTCGCGATTCGCCTTTCTAAAAAAAGCATCGACATGCAACTTAAGACCGTCCCCAGCTGGCTGATTGCGCTCACCAAAGGTCTGATTACCCGTCTCCGCCACAACAATGAAATCTTGCGCAAGAATGGAATCGTCGACGAAGGTCTTGCTTCGGCGGTCAAAGCGGTCGAGCAAAAAGCCGGCACGGGTGACGATTCAGGCAACAAAGCCGCCTAAACTCTCCCGGTCCGGACTGGACTTTTAAATCTCACCGAAGTTTCCGATAAGTAGGCATGGCCCTAAATTTACGCCGTTTTATGCCTAGAGCACCACGCTACGTTCTTCGACCAGAAGATGCGCAGCTTTTGTATTTCGCTCACCCGGGTCAAACTTCAGGCAACAAATATCCAACTAAAATTATCAATGTATCTGAAACTGGAATTGCGTTTTTAGTCTATAAATCTACCGCCCCCCGAATTGGCGATTTGATAAAAATTGAATTCCCCGTACCAGGTGCCGAACAAATCGCTTGGTGGGCT
>CAZDFM010000220.1:0-5312 GCA_964504465.1 uncultured Pseudobdellovibrionaceae bacterium
CGGACAAAAAGTTGGCGAAGTGGGTTGCACAGGCTACTGCACAAAGCCCCATTTGCATTTTGCAGTTAAAAAATCTGGAACATTTGTTGATCCGGTAAAATATCTTAAAAGCTACCCGCGCGTGATGGAACCCATCATCAGCCGTGAACTTGCCAGCTTAGAAAACGATTAGTCTTAGAAGTTAATCTACGCGCTCGCACACAGATACGATGTGCGGGCAAGTAGCACCCGTACACGCCGTCGTGTAATTCACTGTGACCGCACCATTTGCCTCACCATAACAATTTGCACTGTTAGTCTTAGGCACGACACACATGTTTCTTGGGTCAACCCACCAATCTTCAGGTCTGAGCACTCGCCGTATAACTGCTAGGCGCTTAAGTTCTACGTCTGTGAGAGTTCCAACAGAAAGCTCACCATCCACAACAGTCGAACAAATCTTTTGATTCGCATTCGGAGCAGCACCAACTACATCGGACGCACGAACAATTGTGTAAGTATTCGCGTCTCCGCCACAATCCCAAACGGCTTCTGGCTTCTGTCTTCCAGTTCTTAAATCGTATTCTTCAACGTAACGAAGCGCTCTTGGAGTTGCGCCCACAAATCCGGTAGGAGTTCTAAATTCGACTCTGTAACCAGTTCCGTAAACTTTATCTGCGGCTCCCTCAACTGCTGCGCGCGCTTGGTACTGTTGATCGTCGCCAACTGTGTAAGTCAAAGTTAGCTTCGATTCTCTCTCTACGCCCGCAGACCCCATTAAGTGTTGTCTCACCTGAAGTGCTCGGTTTTCGTCTCCAATAAAACGAATGCTCTGTTCTAAGAAGCGAGTTCCAACGCCGGGAGTTCCCGCAAAGTAACTTACGTAGTCGCCATCTTTTGTTATCGATAAACGATTTGCGATTCCCGAAGTATCAAGGGGAGCGAGAAAATTTGCATAGTCAAAACCTTCGCTTACTTTGCCATCTTCGTTAATTAAAATATCTTGGTAAACTTCAGTTTGCCGAACCGAGAGTTGCAGTGAAGCATTGCGATTGATTTCGCTGTTATATAGCGCTTCAGCTCGGGCTGAATCTGCGAGTCCCTTTGTCGCATTAAAAAATTCTTCTGAAAGTCGAAGGCCGTTTCCATCTTTATAGGCACCAATTCTAAATGAGTAAATTGCACGAGGTTGAAAACTTGCCACGTCGATATTCGAGCACGACATGTAACTTAGCGTGTCCATTTTTTCTTCAAAGGCAAAAGGAAGCGTATCCCCATTACTCGTTAGGGAATCTTCTGCGCCAAACTCCAACGGATCAGCACAGTTTTGAAAGACAAACAAAACCGTAACCGTAATGGCGAGAGAGGCTGAAAGTGTTTTCCACTGTTTCATCTTGAGACACTTCTCCTTGGAGGCTAGTCTGATCCTATTGTCTTTAGAGCACTGTTTATGCCGCCCCAGACGAAAGCCTACTTGATCCTGCAGTAAACTGCGTTTCCACCGTCCAGTTTTTCTACATATCTTTTCAATACATATCGGAATATTCCGAAAAATATAAAGTACATATCAGGGTTACGGCAGCGGAGACGACGGATGATTCAGCCCCAAAACTTAAGAATTCTAATTGCAGAAGATGAGGTCGACTTGCGCGAACTTCTTGCAGCTAGATTTAAGGTTTACGGCTTCCAGATTTTCGAAGCTGCGGGCGGCGATGACGCCTATACAGTCTTCGAAGAGCAAGCAAAAGCTAAGGCTCCCATTGATACTGTTGTTACAGATGTCCGAATGCCAAGAGGCTCAGGCCTCGATCTTTTAAAAAAATTAAAACTGATTAACCCGGCCTCGCCAAAAGTTTTTTTGGTGTCGGCTGCAGATGGGCTGTCGCAGAAAGATCTTTACGCGCTCGGCGCCGAAGGCTTTTTAGAAAAGCCCTATGACACGCGCGTTTTGATAGAAATGATTCGAAAATCCATGCTCTCAAATAAAGAGCGCTGGAGAATGCCACCTAACTTTTCAGTTGAGGCCAATCTCGAGTTAAAGCTGTCGAATTTTAAAGAGGCAGAAAAAAACCAACAAATCGGACTTGGTCGCGGCGGTTTTTTTATCAAAACCTCAAGCCTTCTTCCGCAAGTTGGACAAGCCGTTAAGTTTAAAATTTCAGCTTCGCCCCTTGAACTTTCGGGAGTCGCCTTACTTAAGTGGCAACACAAATCTGAGGGAGCTGATTTTTTTGCGGGCTTCGAATTTGTACATCTTAATGGACCCGGCGCCGACGACATCTATAAGTGGATCGAAGATACCGCACGCATTGCTTATATCCCTAAACCTTAGATCTCTAAACATTGCCCTTCGATTGCAAATTGCCACTCCACTTTTGCTAAGCCCTCAGACATTTTCTTCGATTCCGAAAGTCTCTGTTCGTAATATGTTCTGGTTTGAGTGGCAGCTTGCTCGATTTTTTCATTCGAAGCATAGGGGTCATGGTGCACAAACAGAACTTTTTTGATCCCTTCGCGCATTGCAATGTCGAGCCCTAAGCCCGAAACTGCGTGGCCCCAATTGATTTTATCAACTAGCTCGATGAGAGTGTACTGCGCATCAAAAACCATAAGGTCGGCGTTTTTATAAAGGCCAATATCTTCACCAAGTTCTTGTGGCGTCACGCGGGTGCACTCTGTATCCACACAATGAGCAATGCTTTTCTGCCCATTAGAAATTCGGTAACCCCAACAAGGATCCGGATGATCTAATTGGTAAGGAGTTAGACTTAGGTGTTTCAGCTTTAAGGCTTTACGAGGCTCAAGTTTATGAAAATGAACTTTAGCACCAAGCCATTCAAAATTTACTGGAAAGTAAGGCTTCTTAAATAAGCTTCGAATTGTGAGTTCGAGATCATCTTGAACGGCGTAGAAATGAATCTCGTTACCGGGGATAAAGATGGGGATAAAAAACGGAAGTCCGATCAAATGATCCCAATGAAAGTGCGTCATAAAAATATGCACAACACCTTTTCCCTGACCGCAAGGACCTTTTAAGAGCTGCACTCCGAGTTCTTTAATGCCGCTACCGCCATCGATGACAACAGATTCGTCTTTTTCTATCGCCTCAAAACACGAAGTGTGACCGCCGTAGCCGCCAACGCCCGGAGCACTTTGCTTTTCTAAGAATTTCTCCACGTCAGAGAGACCCAATTTTTTTTCGGCAAAATCAGTAAGAATATTTTTAATGCGCGCCTGAAGTTGCTGAGGGGTTTCCGGTTTTGGTAAGGAGCCTCGCACCCCCCAAAGCTTGTACTGCATAATTCTCCAAACCATTAAAATGACTCAGGTATGAGTCTACCGTGGCATATTCAGAGACTCAAGTTACTTACAGAGTTGCTTTCGCATCTCGACCTTTAGCGATGAAAGGAGGCATAAAGTAGGCTCTGTGAATGGCGCTTTCTTGCCATCATTTCTGGGGTGTGCTTTTCTCTCTTAGTCTTGTACGAGGAGTTGGATCATGGTTAAAAAGAATCTTACGCTTTTTCTGAAATGTATCAGCGCCATCTTAGTTGCGACAGTTGGTCTTTCAGCTTTCGCCTATATTCCAGACTACCAGATGATTCTTTCGCGAACTGCCGAAAATCACGGCCGCGGAACTTATGAAATCGAACAAGAAGTTGTGTTTCCTGCTGACCCAGAACCTTTAAGAGTAAAAGAGACTTGGGTTATCAAAGGCGAAAACGACATGGCTGTTACCTTAACTGGGCTAGGACCTCTTAAGGGATTAGTTGATGGGCGGATCGTTTACGATAAATCCGAAAAATATTTTACTTCAAACGGTCAGCTTTCTAAAAGCCGCCTCACGGATGATTGGTGGATGCCGTTCTTTCATTTTCGTTTCTCGAAATCGATTAAGTCGCACATCATCGCTTTAAAAATGGCTCCTGCAAGCTCACTCCAAGACAGAAAACCTCATCGCGTCGACCAGAAACTTGTTTACCCCGAGCAATCTTTTATGAGACTGAGCAGAACCGGTGGAGCTGTGAATTATGCAATTGGAACTCCTGCGGCAGAAGATGCTGCGAATCAGCCACCCGGCCTTTGGATCCAACAAGATCAGTTCGTAGTTCGAAAAATTCGCCTCCCCTCGCAAACATTAATCAAAGCCGATGATTATTTTTTATATAGCCGTCAGCAGTGGCTACCCAAAAAACTTTCAGTAGAATGGGATCAGAGCCAGGCTCAAATCATTTTAACTCGTGTCGATGCGCTTACTCCGAGCGACAAACGAAATCAGCTTCTGACCCCAAAAGCCGCCTCAATTCCTTTAAAACTTCCTGAACACGCGCCTATTCGAGAATTTTACCAGAGATATCGATGAACGAATTCTACGTTCAGGTCGCGGTCGAAGCACCGCTACCTGAAGCGCTCACCTACAAGTGGCCTAGTGAACTGGAGGGCG
Organism: uncultured Pseudobdellovibrionaceae bacterium; assembly: GCA_964504465.1. Taxonomy (GTDB): domain Bacteria; phylum Bdellovibrionota; class Bdellovibrionia; order Bdellovibrionales; family UBA1609; genus CAZDFM01. The sequence goes on from CAZDFM010000220.1 coordinate 4,424, forward strand.
CAGCCCATCCTGGGCAATCCGTTATTGTTCCGTTAGGAAAACGAAAGCTCTCGGGTGTGGTTCTCGAACAGCTTCAAGAGATTAAGCCCAGCGAATATAAAATTAAAGAAGTCACCTCGCTTCACGCAGAACGTCCTCTTCTTCCCAAGGCTTATCTTGAGTGGATGAAGTGGATGGCCTCGTATTATATGTTTCCGATCGGACAAATATTTTCTTCGGCTTTTCCGCCGCTCAAGAAAAAAGGGCGAGGTTCAAAAAAGCCTCCTCTTGTCACAGAAACGCCAGAAGATGCGCCTACTTTTGATCTAACCGAAAACCAAAACCGCGTAATCGAGGACATCGATTCGCAAGCGGGCTTTGGCGTTCACCTTCTTCATGGAGTAACGGGTTCAGGTAAAACCGAAATCTATATTTCTCTTCTGCAAAAATGTTTAGCCAGAGGAAAATCCGGGGTACTTTTAGTTCCCGAGATTTCACTCACCCCGCAGTTAATTCAGCGCTTCGCGAGCCGACTCGGGGACCAAATCGCAGTGCTACATTCGCATTTAACCGAAAGAGAAAAAACTGATCAGTGGTGGTCGGTATTAAATGGCGAAAAGAAAATTTTAATTGGCGCTCGATCTGCTTTGTTTTGCCCCATGGAAGATTTAGGACTGATTATTTTAGATGAAGAGCATGAAGCAAGTTTTAAACAAGATGAAAAATTAAAATATCATGCTCGTGATGCTTCGATCATGCTCGCCAAGCTACTCAATTGTCCGATTATTTTGGGTTCTGCAACACCTAGCCTAGAATCTTTTTGGAACGCCAAACAAGGGCGCTTTAAATACCACCGCATTACCTCAAGAGTCGCCGACCGTCCCATGCCTCTCGTTACATTAGTTGATCT
>CAZDFM010000221.1:0-5307 GCA_964504465.1 uncultured Pseudobdellovibrionaceae bacterium
GCCGAATTCACCATAAAAAATTAGAAAAATTCATTAAAGGTGGAGAGGCAGCTTCTGCGAGGGGAGCTGCATTTAGATTGCCCGTGGGTTTTCCCGTATTTTCAGCTGAAGGCCAAGACTGGGTCCCCGGTCAACTTGTGGAAATAGAAGGTCCCGAGATTCTTTTTCTATTGCTGGACGAATTTCATGGAGTAAATCTGCAGGCGAAGGAAAAAAGCCTTTTCTTTCGCGAGCCTGTAACCATACGCAAGCCGTCCGGAGCAGAGCTTCTGGTTGAAGCCTACGTCATCAACCCAGCGAAACTTTCCGCAGGTTCACGAAAAATAGAAGGGGGCGATTGGGCGAGCGACCTTGAAAAGAATCCGAGTCTCATTCAGCAACTGACAGATCGTCAGCGCGATTATGTGCATCGGTTAGGTTCTTCTTCTGGAAGAGAAATTGTCCCCATCGACTTAAATCTTTACCGAGAACTGATGAAGCTTGATTTAATTGTGGATAAAGGGCGAAGGCTTGCACTTACTAAATTAGGCAAAGAACTCTACCGCTACCTCGACTGGAAATGGTCTGAGGTTTTAAAATAAGTGGCCTATCCAAAGACCAATTTTAATATCGTACTAGTTGAACCAGAAATTCCCGCAAATACTGGAAATATTGGTCGAACTTGCGTTGGGGCTTACAGTCATTTGCATCTTGTAGGACCATTGGGATTTGAAATTACAGACAAGCAACTTAAGCGCGCTGGATTAGACTATTGGCCGATGCTTGAGCACTCCTACTATTCGGATTTTAATTCATGGTTCAAGGTCGTAAAAGATCCGTCGCGTGTTTTCTATTTTTCGACGAAGGCCCAGAAATCGATTTTTAAAACGCAACTTCGAGAGGGCGATTGGCTCGTCTTCGGCAAAGAAACCAAAGGTCTTGGGCCTCAGATCATCGAAAAGTATTCTGAGCAGCTTCGCAGCATTCCAATGCCCGGGCCTATACGCAGCTTAAATTTGGCGACAAGCGTAGCAATCGCAATATTTGAGGGTCTGCGCCAAATCGATAACTCCGACCTGTAGACATCGCTGTTTTTGGGGCGTACATTCATAGGTCTATGATAACGCAAGTATTAAAATCCGTATTCGGAACGAAGCATGAACGCGACATGAAGCGCTTAGCGCCAGCAGTCGCTCAGATTAACTCCTTAGAACAGCAATTTAAAAGCTTATCTAATGACCAACTCAAAGCTAAAACGGCCGAGTTTAAGGAAAGAATCAGTCGGGGCGAATCCTTAGATTCGTTAATGGCTGAAGCTTTTGCAGCAGCTCGTGAAGCTTCCAGCCGGGTTTTGGGTATGCGCCATTATGATGTGCAGCTTATCGGGGGGATGATTCTTCACCGAGGAGCCATTGCTGAAATGCGCACTGGGGAAGGTAAAACACTAGTTGCGACCCTTGCTGTTTATCTGAACGCATTAAGCGGCAAAGGTGCGCATGTCGTAACTGTGAACGATAATCTAGCGACACGTGACTGTGAGTGGATGGGGCAAATGTACAATTGGATGGGCCTCTCGACGGGGATCATCGTACACGATTTGAGCGATCGGCAGCGCAAAACCAACTATGGTGCGGACATTACTTACGGCACTAACAACGAATTTGGTTTTGATTATTTGCGCGACAACATGAAGTTTTCTTTAGAAGAGTATGTACAGCGCCCACTCAACTTCGCAATTGTTGATGAATGCGATTCGATTTTAGTCGATGAAGCGCGTACACCGCTTATTATTTCGGGTCCTAAAGATGATGCTACCGATAAATATTTGACCGTTAATAAGATCGTCCCGCATTTAAAGCTAGATGTGCACTTCATCATGGAAGAGAAATCTAAGACGGCTTCTTTGACCGATGAAGGTAATTCGAAAGTTGAAGAGCTCTTGGGTATTTCAAACCTATACGATCCTGAGCATATCGATTTACTCCATCATATTTATCAGGCTTTAAAAGCCCATCACCTTTATAAGCTCGACACTGATTATATGATTAAAGATGGCGAGATCGTAATTGTTGATGAGTTTACGGGACGTCTGATGGCGGGCCGCCGGTGGAGTGATGGTTTACACCAAGCGATTGAAGCCAAAGAAGGCGTAAAAGTTAAAAACGAAAACCAAACTTTAGCGACGATTACCTTTCAGAACTATTTCAGAATGTACAATAAGCTCGCCGGTATGACGGGAACAGCTGAGACCGAAGCGCCAGAGTTTAAAAAGATTTATAACCTTGATGTGGTTGTAATTCCGACCAACCGCCCGATTTCTCGAAAAGATGAAGATGATCTCGTCTATAAAACTGAAAAGGGTAAATTTAAGGCGATTGTTGAAGATATCAAAGAGCGTGAGAAAAAGGGTCAGCCAGTTTTAGTTGGAACCGTAAGTATCGCGAAATCTGAAAAAATTAGCCAAAGACTCAGAGAAGACGGCATCACGCATAATGTACTCAATGCGAAACATCACGAGCGTGAAGCCGAGATCGTAGCGCAAGCCGGGCGAAAAGGTGCGATTACAATCGCAACTAACATGGCTGGACGAGGAACCGATATTTTATTGGGAGGAAATCCCGAGTTTTTAGCAAAACGCGAAGTCAATGAGAACACTACTGAAGAACAAAAACTTGAGCTTACAGCGAAGTATAAAGCTCTCTGTGAGCAAGAAAAGAAAGACGTAGTAGCGGCAGGCGGATTATACATTATCGGAACTGAGCGCCATGAATCGCGTCGTATCGACAATCAGTTAAGAGGTCGAGCAGGAAGACAAGGAGATCCAGGCGAATCTCGTTTCTATCTTTCACTCGAAGATGACTTGATGCGAATTTTCAACGGCGAACGTATCCAAAAAATTATGGATACTTTGAACGTGCCTGATGATGAGCCAATTGTTGCAGGGATGGTAAGCCGAGCAATCGAAAATGCTCAGAAAAAGGTTGAAGGACATCAGTTCGATGTTCGTAAACATTTGCTTGAGTATGACGATGTTATGAATCAACAGCGAACCGCCATTTATACACTCCGAAAAAGAATTTTGGCTGGTGAACAGGTTGAAAGATTGGTTCTCGACATGTTAGGCGAAGCGACTTCGGATTTACTTGATACTTATGCCAACGAGAATATGAAAGCCGAACAATGGGATCTTGAGGGCTTAAACACAGGCGCCCTAAGACAGTTTGGTATTCAGTTAGACTTTGGGGGCCGACGTCCTTCATCAGATGAGCTCACAAAGATGGTAAGTGATGCTGTAAAACATGTGTATGACCGTCAGAAAGAAACTCTAGGGCCAGTTTTTGAACAAGTGGCAACAATGGTTCTTTTGCAAACTATCGACACTCGCTGGAAAGAACATCTGGAGATCATCGACAAACTTAAAGAAGGTATTCATCTTCGAGGATTTGCTCAAAAGGATCCTTTGGTGGAATACAAAAAAGAAGCCTTCAATTTGTTTGCGGCAGTAAATAGAAGCATTCAAACTGAAGCGATCGAGAAACTTTTAAAAATTCAGCTTGTGACTCGTGAAGCACCTGTCCGAATGGAACGTGCCTTTGATGAATCGACTTTTGATTATCAGGGCGCGGACGCGGATGCGGGAGGAGCAGCATTTGCTAACCCTCCGGTCGCTGCCAGACCTTCGTTGAGCGCACCTTCGCAGGGCGAAGATGAGCTTCCTGGACAATCGTTTAGTCCTCGAGTCCTCCGTCGCGACGATGGACCAACATTGAACCGCGAACAGCGAAGAAGTCAGAAGAAAAAGAAACTGAGAAAGTAAACACTCTGGGTTACAATTGCATTGGGAGAACAATCTAAATGGCCCAATGCCCAGAGTGCGAAAACGATGTCGGAGACGACTTCGGCCTTATTATTTGCGATAAGTGCGGATCTTCTTTATTTATTGATATGGAAGGTCAAGCCGTGTCGGGACAACAAGCCGGCGCAGCCGCGGCGGATGCTGATCCAAAAAATTCGGCATTTGGTACTCAGTACCGAGAATTTGATTTCTCTGAATCCGAAGAGATTCCGCAAGAAGAACCTCCACAAGAAGAAATTCCATCTGATATCGAAGCCGAACAGGAAAGTTCAGAACTTCAAGAAGTTGATGCGACCGATGCGTTAGTTAGTGCAGAAACAGAAGAGGCAGCCCAAGAGGAACCACCAGCGCTTCCTCCTTTACAAGAACATACTTATGCTGACCTCGAAGAGGCTCCTGCCGAAGTGCTCGAGGAGCAACAATTTGAAGAGCCACTCGAAGAGCCTGCTGAAGAAGTTTTGCCTGAGATGAGTGTGGTTGGAGAAATTGATTTTAGCGAACCTGAAGAGCAGCCCGCTCCTCAGTTCTACAATGCACCTACCACTGCAGACTTCAAAGATGTAATGGACTTTGCAAACTCTGATCTTTCTCAAGGTCACGATGGAAGTCTAAAATACCATCTTACAATCTCGGGAATCGATACTACTGATTTGCGCAATGAACTTAAAGAAGCTCTGTCAGACAAACGTTTTATTTGGGATATCGAAGCGATGATTCGTGGAATTCGCGATGGAATCTTGGAAGTCGATCAGGTTTCAGCTGTTAAAGCCTATATTTTAGTGAGCCGAGTTGCACATTTGCCTATTCAGATTACCTGGATTCAGCAGCCACTCAATCAGCCGTAGAGGAAAAATGTCGAAATTAATTAGCACTCTCGCATTTTTATTAATATTCAACCATGCAGCGGCCGTGGCGAGTGATGCACCAGCAGTGCCAGTTTCAGAACCAACGCCTGCACAAAAGCAAAGCAAGGCCTATCAAGAGCACACACAAAAAATGAATTTGCTCGACGAAAAAGTCCGCACCAGTGAAGAGGCCTTTCAAAAACTTGTACTTCAAAAAAGACATGCCCATAGTTCCGAAGAGAAACAAAAAATTATCGAAGAGATGAAACTTGTATACGCAGAATATTCAAAGGATATGGATCAGCTGATCGGAATTAAAAAGATGATTAAGTATCGCTTTCCTTCTGAAGGTGATGCGACAGAGCGAAGTTATTCAAACCTTGAGAAAAAGTCGCCTGATGAGTTAGAAAAAACGGTCGATCTGAGCACAACTTTGTCGAACACCAAACTTGCGGTAGACGAAAAGTACAAATCCTTTATGCCAGCAAAGCCTTTGGTGCCAAAATCGCAGCAAAAAAAGGCGCACGAAAACCATTCAAAAGATGCAGCCAAACAAAAGATCACGTTAGAGCGCTAAGAATTTTGCAGTAAAAATATTGGCTGATCGACCTGAAGTTGGAACGGGCC
>CAZDFM010000222.1:0-3044 GCA_964504465.1 uncultured Pseudobdellovibrionaceae bacterium
TTAAGAATAGTGCCATGGGCTCATGATAGCCCAGCCCTTATTCAACAAGAAGTCCAGTTAGCTGTAGGTTAACGAAACGCAATCTTTTGGTTCAGTAATCTTCTATCCACGTTCAGGAGTAGGCTTAACTGTGACGATGGGTTTTGAGGCTGGGATCGTCGCTTGCGGTAGATTAACCGAGGTTGTAGCACTCACCAGATCACGAAGTTCACGCTCGCGCTCGCGGTCGTCGGCCGAATGATAAGTGGGCCAGTGATCGAGGCTTTCAAAAAAGTCTCTGAGGATCGCTTGTTCAATCCGTGATTTTCTTAAGCCCTGCACCGGAATTCGAACTATAAGTTGCCACTCGGTCGAGCTCGTCATGTGGATACTAATCCGGGGATCAAGATCAGGTACATCAATACCTTCTCGTTCTTGTACTCGGCGCATATACTGCTTAGCTTCTTTAAGGTAAGAATCGCACTCTTTGTGGCAAGCCGCATAGAGCTTCTCTTCAAGATCCTTCCAGTGAAGGCCTGCCGCAATTGGGACCACAAAGGTATGAAGATCAAAAGGAGCTTTGGCTTCGTTACGTATCGAGTTCGACAAGAACAAGGCGTTGGGTACCGTCACGATCTTTCCGGTAAACTGGTGCATACCGTCGCCTGGGCCAATCTCATAAAGTCTTGTTGAAAGTAGATCGTGATCTAAAACATCGCCCCGGTAGAGACCGACTTGAATACGGTCCCCTATTTCGAAGGCGCGGATTGAATCTTTATAGATTCCGCCCATAAAACACAGAATGATTTCTTTTGTCGCAATGGCGAGCGCCGCTGCGATGGCCACCAATGACAGGGCAAAGTTTCTGAGTTCAGACGCCCAAATAATTACGAGACCAAAAATTAAAATGATTAGCGTGGCATTTTTAATCTGGATGACGAGTTTTCTTTTGCCTTCAGGTTGAGACTTAGAGCGGCGAATTGCGTTCAGTACCACAACCCGAAACAAGAGGACGGATGCGAACAGAATCAATGTTGAAGCAAGGCTACCAAGGGCACGTGGGGTTCTAAAAAAGTCTATCACCATTTCCATGGTGAAAGCTTAGCCAATGTCTTTCGGAAATGCCACCAAGTTTGAGCGATCTTTGGCAAACTTTAACCCATCGTGCTCAAGCCCTAATTCTTCAATAGAGATCACTGAATAAATTGAAATGTGAAGACTCTTTACGTTCTCAAACCGCTTTTTTAATTGCTCTTCTGTGGGTTTAATTAAAAGCTGATTGGTTTCAAAGATAAAATCAGAAATTTTGATAAAGCTTAAACCCAGCGAAGAGTCTTCAATTTTGTGGGCCTTGAGCTCACAAATTTGGCCGTCTTTAGGATCTCGGTAATGAATCAAATAATAAGTCTTCTCGGGCTTCGACATGCTTTCAATTAACGAGTTTTTTTGAGTTTGTCATGGCCCATTCCCCAAAACGCCGGCGTCTCAAATTGAGACAGTGGGGCGCCAGCTCGGATTCTTTTTCTTCTCACCTTACAAATTTACAAGCTTGGGTCGGCGAGTGACAAAGAACGTCACCTCAAAGCCTGAGATCCAATACAAGCCCTGGTGGCTCGTGGAATAGGCCTTGCTTTTATAGAAGTTGGATCACGGTCTATAAAGGAGCTGATCATGAAAAACTGGTCGAAGTTTGTTGTTATATTAATAGTAGGTTTTAGCTTTGCCGCTTGTTCAGGCAAAAAAGGTGCTGGTCGTAAAGACAAAGGCCCCGCTGTAACTGAACGCGATACCACACCCGACAAAGCGACAGACGCGGAAGTCGATCAGAAGATTGCTCAGTTTAAACTGACAGGTAAAAACGGAGCCAACCACAACTTCCAATTGAATGTAAAACATGAAGGCGCCTCGATTAAATTAACCGGCGCTATTAAAGAAGACACCAACATCGGTACCGACGACCCCGATCACGAACTCAATCCTCAAGCCTACTTGCAAGCTTTTGAAGGCCTAGGTTTTGTTTCTGTTCTCTTTAGACTGGGTAACAGCAACGATGCGAAGTTCTTCTTATTTGTATCTAACGACGACAACACTTATGTGTTGTTAACCGAAGCGATTAAGGCCGAATGGCGCGCTAAGCTTCAACCTTTGCAGCAAATCTTAAATCTGATCGTTAAGAAAAACGAATTAAGCAAAACTCAAGCTGTGGCCTTCTTTGTTCAAACTCACCTTGCAAATGCAGATCTTTCTCTGAAAGAATTAATCGAGCTTATCCAAAAAGAACTCGGTGGCAAAAAAGATTCAGACGATGATAGAGACCGCGATGAGGATAGAGATCGCGACGATGATCGTGACCGCGACCATGACGACGACTATATCAGAGACCATTTGCCAAAAGATCAAGACGGCGAGCCTGTTGATCTGAATGACAATGTGGATGTGGTGTGGGCGCCAATGCCTAACAGCGGATACGCAGAAGTTCCAAACGAAGCGGATCGCATTCCACCATGGCGTGTAGAAGAAGAATCAAACTACGGACGCGATTACTCGAATGATGGACTCACTGTTCCGGCTCCTCAAGAATACCGCGGCGGTGGCGACATTTTAATTGGTCCAGATCTCCCTGTAATCGACGAAGCAACTGGTCTTCGCATTATCGACAATGGTGGATACGGAAGCGCACGAATTCTATGTGCTCATGCGAGATCGGGTGCCGCAGGTTCGTTTCAATCGAACTCATATGTAACTTTTGAGAATAACCAACGCCTTTTAAAACCAATCGATGTTTGCGTACCATCAAACGGTAACCCTGCAGCGACTCAAATGGTAAAAGTCAGACATGAGAATGCGTTCTTGGGAGTTTACTACTTTAACGGTATGGAAATCGGCTTCTCGGTCGACTTCACTCTTCCTGCAGATCGTGCACATCGCATGGTTCAAGACATTATCGTGACTGGTACCCGAGTTAAAAACGAACTTCCAATGACAAGAGGTCTTACTCACAGCGGAGGCCGCGGCGAGTTCTACAAGACTTTTTACTTTGATGGTCCGGGACTCAACAATTTAAC
>CAZDFM010000222.1:3054-5306 GCA_964504465.1 uncultured Pseudobdellovibrionaceae bacterium
AAGCAGCAACAGCTGCCGATAAAAACTACTTCTTAAAAAACGAGAAGAGTTTTTCTTTAATTCCTTTTTTATCATCAGCAGATTGATCTGCAACCAAAGAGCCGGAGTCCAACTCCGGTTTTTGGTTTTGCGGCTTGCTTTGAGCTACTTTGTTAGGTGAAGGTTCAACAATCTTGATCTTTTCAGGTGCCCTTACAACCCCTTCTTTCGAGAGTTCTTCAGGGCTTGAAGGCTTAGCACTTACAGGAGCTGTCTTTTTTCCACTCACACTTTTTCTGATAGGCTCTTCTAAGGGGCGTTCTTTACTTTCAGAAATAAGTTTAATGCTCAGACCTGGCTCAAGCTTAAAAGCCGAGGCAAAGTTATTTACATAACGCCGACGTGTTTCACCTTCGCGGTTTGTCCATACTGAGTTTCTAAAGTGGTCGTCGATATTGATATTGAGTTTATACGGGATCATACCCAAAGCAGTTTCGATCGTCGTAACCAGGACTCCACCAAAACCGCAAACGTTTGTTAAAACCAATACCATTCGATCGAGCCGATCTCCTTCACTTAAGTCTTTCCAGCCCGGATACTCTTTTACCAAAGTATGAAGAATCTGAATGTCACGTCGCTGAAGCGGACGAACTGCCAAACCTCGGCGAGCCAAATCCGCTTCGAGCGTTTCTTCGATCTGTTTAAACTCTTCGCGCATAGCTTTAAGCTGCTTGTACTCTTCAGAGTCTAAGTTGGCGACGGCTTCTAACCGGTCGATTTCTGCACGTAGTTCTTCGAGTCGTTCTAATTCATTCATAGCTTAAAAATATACCGCCAGTTTCAGTGAATACCTATCGGTGTCGAACTGTCTTGAGTATTCGGCGCCGACTTTAAATACTAACAATTTTAATTCCGCACCCGCCAAAAATTGCATACTTGAATTTTTAGCGCTGGCTTGAGTTGCAGCAGTGAAATTAAAAATAGTGCTGCTGCCCGATACGTCGATCTCGCCATCAGACATTAAATAACCAACTCCCGCATAGGGCTCTACAATCGCAAAGTTCTTGCTGACTAAAAATAAAAAGCCCGTGACCGTATCTTCTACTTTTACTTTGGTGTCTTGTCCGTTGACTGGCTGTTCAAACTCAAGATCTGCCTTGGTGTAATGTCCTTTAATTGCAAGGCTTACGGGTAGATCAGTTAAGAGAACTTCAGTAATAGTCCATTTCACACCTAAAGACTGACGACTGAATTTAAAATCGCCGCTGCCTACTTCAGGAACAATTCCAACTTCTGCCGTAATGCCTAACGGGACCGTCAAGACTCCGAGTAAGGTTCCATGTGGCACTTGCTCGACATCTTCATTTGGATCTTGTTCTTTTACGAGTTTATTGATTTCAGGAGTTTTTGTAATCCCACCGATTACACCCAGTTCAAAACCAAAAATGCTCCCTAAGGTCCCCGCACCCGAAACTGAAGTGTGATGAAAATTTGAAGAGACTTCGTCCATGATCTTTTCAAGATCAGATTTTGAAATGTCGTCGAATTCTAGGTTTTGAGCTTGCACCGGAGAACTTAATGCGAGAGTCGCAAGAAGAACGGTAAGGTAGCCTAAATATTGATCAAGTTTAGGTCTTCGAAGTAACTTTCTCATGGTTGTCAGCATAGCGTGTTTCTCCACTTCTTATCTCTTTATGATAACGATTTTATTAAAAAGGTCATGGTTTTTCTGCTAGTGTGAGGACCATGTCGAAAAGCATTGTTTATTCAGACGGAGCATGTTCCGGAAATCCAGGACCAGGTGGCTGGGGCGCTATCGTATTATTTGACGATGATGTGGTCACAGAACTCGGTGGTTATGAACCTTCAACAACAAATAACCGCATGGAGCTTCAAGGCGTCTTAGAAGCGGTTAAATTTCTTGTTAAAAATCCCACGACCGAAGTTTATATTTGCACGGACTCGACATATGTCATTCGCGGCATCACGCAGTGGGTATTTGGCTGGAAGAAAAAAGGCTGGCGCACCGCCGAAGGCAAAGAGGTTGTAAATCAAGATATTTGGAATGAGCTCGACAAAGTCATCTTTAGATTAAAACAGCAGTGCAAAATTCATTGGCGCTATGTGCCCGGCCACAAAGGAATCGTGGGTAACGAACGCTGTGACCGAATTGCGGTGGCATTTTCTCAAGGTGAAAGACCTTTTTTATACCGCGGACCCTTAACAAGTTACTCGCATGACATTGCAGAACTTCCCACTGAAGTCCCACTTCC
>CAZDFM010000223.1:0-5279 GCA_964504465.1 uncultured Pseudobdellovibrionaceae bacterium
GTAGATACCAATAAGAGAGAGCCCCTGGGCGTTTAACTAAACTCATAGTGCACCTTTAAGTCCGGTAAAGTGATTGTACTTAAGCTCGCGCTTTTCAGGGCGACCTGTGAGCGAAAGATTTTTACCTGTGAAAAGTTGCGCCACTTCTGAAAGTGTCAAAGCTTGCGGAACAATGATGGTCGCTCTGCGAATGGTTTGAACCGTGCCTTGAAAATTCGTGTAGCTGCCGTCTTTTTCTACGTACGTTTTTAATGGAATTTGGGCCGTGTAATTGGTACGTGCTCTTAGAGCTTCAACAGGGTTTGAAGTTAACCAAACTACCTGAGGAACTTTTGCGAGCATGTCCACTTTGGACTGAATATCAGGAAATACTTTTTGGTTTTCGGGTCCAGCCACGATCACCATCTCTAAACTTCCTGATTTAATTTTAGCTTCTAGATCAGACCACTGAGTCTTTACTCCTTGGTTTGAAAGTTCGGCTAAAACACCTTTTGTATTCGGGTTTTTATCTCCGCGAATAATAAGCCCATCGAAATCGTCTTTTTTCTCTGGATTATTCATCCAGTGATAAATCTGATTAACACTTAGGCCTTCAGCGAACGCAGAAATAAAATCTTCGTATTCTTCGTTTGAATGCTGACCGGTTACGATGACCGCAACTGCGCCTGCACCTTTCTTCTCGATCACGTCTGTGATGCGGCGATAAACAGCTTGTGCGGCTTCACCTGGTTGAGACTCTGACCAAGAAGCGGCATCACCAGTTAACGCATTTAACAGTCGAGACGGAGCATTTACATATTTGTAAGCGTAGCGGCCTTCGTCAGACATCCAGTAACCGTTGATGTCTTTATTGTAACGAGGCTTAATTCTCCATAGACCTTCTTCGTTGTAATGCACCTTTGTATTACAACCCGTTGAACAGCCCATACAAATTGAATCGGCCTCTTTTAGATACCAAACCCGTTGGCGGAATCTAAAGTCTTTAGACGTGAGCGCTCCAACAGGACAGATGTCGACGGTATTTAAAGAATAAGGATTATCGAGTGGACGATCATCGAAAGTGCCGATTTCAGACCGGTCACCGCGGTTAAAAATTCCGAGTTCGTTTGTTTTGGAAACTTCGTCAGTAAAACGAACGCAGCGTGAACATAAAATGCAGCGTTCACTGTCTAAAACTACGGTTGGGCCGAGATCGACAACTTTGTGCTTTTTAACTTTTGGTTCGGCCATTTCAGGATCGTATTTTCCGAAGGCCATGTATTGCTCTTGCAGCCCGCACTCACCGGCTTGATCGCAAATAGGGCAATCCAAAGGATGGTTGATTAAATGGAAATCAAGCCCCCACTTAACAGCCTCTTGGACTTTTTCGGAATTGTTGTTGATGACCATGCCTTCTTTGACTTCAGTGTTACAGGCGATTTGAAGTTTAGGTACCCCTTCAATATCGACCATACAAAGTCTGCACACGCCGGCAACTGAAAGGCCTGGATGCCAACAGTAGTGGGCGATTTCTTTTTTAAGTTTCATGTAGGCTTGAATGATCGTTTGGCCTTGTTCGACCTCGACCTCAACGCCGTTGATTTTACATTTGGGCATGTGAAACTCCGTTTACTTTGGAGCGTCCTTCACGGACGTAAAATTCGAATTCTTCTCTAAACTTCTGAACAAAGCTAATAGCCGGCATTGCCGCCGCATCCGAAAGAGCACAAATAGTTCGGCCCATCATATTTTCAGATACTTTTTTAATTAAATCGATGTCCTGCAGACGACCTTGGCCATCTTGAATGCTATGAACGATTTTATTGAGCCAGCCGGTACCTTCTCGGCAAGGTGTGCACTGACCACAAGATTCATGATGATAGAAATGCATAATCACGCCGAGCATATCGACCATACAATTTGAGTCGTCGATGATAATGACCGCACCCGAACCAAGCATGCTTCCAAGCTGCGCAAGGCCTTCGTAATCCATTGTGGCTTTTTGAGCTTCTGCTGCAGTTAAAACTGGAGCGGAAGAACCACCGGGAATTACGGCTTTAAGTTTTCGACCTGGCTTGAGGCCTCCTGCAAGTTCGATCAAATCTAACAATGTCATTCCGAGTGGAACTTCGTAGTTACCAGGCTTTTGCTCATTGCCCGAAACTGAGAAAAGTTTTGTGCCCGGAGACTTTTCGGTACCAAATTTGCGGTAAGCTTGAGCCCCGTCGCGAACGATATACTTAACTGCGGCTAGAGTTTCGACGTTATTTACGATTGTGGGCTTTCTTAAATAGCCTTGTACCGCAGGAAAAGGCGGCTTTAGTTTTGGCTGACCTTTTAAGCCTTCAATTGACGAGATCATCCCGGTTTCTTCGCCGCAAATGTAGGCGCCAGCACCTGAGTAAAGATCCATGTCGTGGTCGAATCCACTTCCTAAAATATTTTTACCAAGCAAGCCCGCCGCATAAGCCTCGTCGAGTGCCTTTCGGATGATGCGTTTTGAATCATCGTACTCGCCGCGAATATAGATATAAGACTTAGGAGAATTGATGGCGAAAGCCGAAATGATCATACCTTCAATAAGTTGATGAGGAGCGCGCTCCATCATCAGACGATCTTTGAAAGTTCCAGGCTCGCCTTCGTCTGCATTACAAAGTAAAAAGCGAGTTTCGCCATTAGCAGGCAGAAAGCTCCACTTCATTCCTGTGGGGAATCCCGCACCGCCGCGGCCTCTTAACCCAGAGGCTTTTACCGCATCGATGATTTCTGCGGGCTTCATTTTTAATGCCGTTTTTAAGACGTCATAGCCGCCATTTTTTTGATAGCCTTTTAGGCCAACAAATTCATCTTTGTCGTAATGCTCAGTCAAAAGCTTAGTTTCTTTGACCATATTCTTTTTCCATTTCTTTAAGTAGCTTGAGAGCTTTTTCAGCAGTCAGGTTTTCAAGATATCTGTCGTTGACTTGCATCATAGGAGCCGTGCCACAAGAGCCCAGACACTCCACTCGGGTCACTGTCACTTTGCCGTCTTTGCTCGTGCCGCCTTCGTCGATTCCGTAGGCTTTACAAATAGCTTTAGTTAATTCACGGCCGCCGTTCATAGAGCATGAAATATTGGTGCAAACCTGTACATGAAGAGCGCCAACCGGCTCTTTATTAAACATGGTGTAGAACATAAAGACTTCGTTGATAGCAGCAGCAGGCAGCCCCATAAGTTCTGACAAATAAGCGATAGCTTCTTTGGGAACCCAGCCCTTCTCTTCTTGAACTTTAAATAACGACGGAATAATCGCCGACATTTTTGTTTCGTAGCGAGTGAGCTCTTTTTTTACAAACTCTTGGCCTTCTCTTGATAACTCAAACATGTCTACCCTCAAGCAATTTTAATATAACGAGCAATCCAACTTTAAAAGGATGCAGCCCCAAACCGCTTAGCGATCTAGCTCTCCCGCGATAAGATTCATACTTCCTAAGACTGCAATGACATCAGCTAATAATCCACCGGTAATTTGCTGCGGAAAGGACTGATAAATTGCAAAACAAGGAGGTCTTACTTTTAAACGATAAGGTCGGCCTGTGTTGTCACTTACGAGGTAAAACCCAAGTTCGCCATTGGCGGCTTCGGTCGCATCGTAAATTTCACCCGCAGGCGGGCGAAGACCTTTAATAACCAACATAAAGTGGTTCATCAGGCCTTCGATATTGCCGTAAACGTCTTTCTTTTCAGGAAGGACGATCCCTTTGTCACGAATGGTGTAATCACCGCCCGGTACATTTTTGGCAACTTGTTCGATAATTTTGCAAGATTCCTTCATCTCAGCAACACGAACCAAATAACGGTCATAGCAATCGCCCGAAGTTCCTACTGGGATGTCGAAATCAAGTTGATCGTAACCATAATAAGGATCGCTCTTTCGAAGATCTAAAGCTACGCCCGCCGCTCTTAAGAGAGGACCGGTGTAACCCCATTGAATGGCTTCTTCGCCTGTAATCGCACCAACTCCGCGAGTTCTTTCAATCCAGATTTTGTTTCCAGAAAGAAGAGTTTCGATGTCGCTGATACCTTGGCGCATTTCTTTAACGAATTGAAGAACGTCGTCGTACCAACCCTCAGGAGGATTGTTCGCCATTCCGCCCACTCGAGTGAGAGCAACAGTTAGACGTGCACCACAGAGTTTTTCAAACAAGGTGTAGACTTTTTCGCGGTAAGTGAACAGATGGAAGAACCCAGTGAGGGCTCCTAAATCGACTCCGTTTGCCGCAATACAAACAATGTGATCGATCAATCGCGAGAGCTCACAAAGAATCACACGAATGGCTTGTGCCTTAGGAGGAATTTCAACACCCAAAAGTTTTTCGACGGCTTTACAATAGCCCACGTTATTCATTGGTGCCGAGCAGTAGTTCAAGCGGTCAGTATAAGGAATCACCTGGTTGTACGGGTGAGTTTCGGCCATCTTTTCGAAACAGCGATGTAAGTAGCCAAGCTCGACACCCGCGCGGTGAACTTTTTCGCCGTCAAGTTGAACCATGACACGAAGAGTTCCGTGAGTTGCGGGATGCGACGGTCCGATATTCAGAGGAACAAGATCTTTTCCCTCGTCTTGAGACGCATCGTAGCCAGGAATGTTATCAAAGTGAATCGGCAAAGCTTCGGTACAGTGCTGCTGACGATCAGCGGGATAGTCTTTTCTTAATGGGTGACCCACGAATTGTTGATGCACCAAAAGGCGGCGCATATTGGGATGACCTTTAAATTCTACGCCATACATGTCATAAATTTCACGTTCGAACCAATCCGCACCTTTCCAGATGTTGATTGCGGTCGGAACCTTTTCGCCTTCGGCTACTCGGGTCTTCAAACGAACGCGGTTGGCATTTTTTGACGAAAAGAGTTCGTAAGAAACTTCAAACCGCTGAGGATGTTCAGGGTAATCAGCACCACTCACACACATAAGGAAGTCGTACTGTCCTGTCGATTTAAAGTGTTCGAGCAAAAGCGGAATTTGTTCGGGCGGAATGTTCGCGATCTGGTTATTGCCAAACTGATGGCTGATCTCGTAATTGTGGCCAGAAAATTTCTGCTTTAAATCTGTTCTAAATACTTCAACTAAGTTTTTACTCATCGGTATACACCTGGCTTCCAGTTGTCTCTCCATGGACGTGGAGCATTGTCGGAAATCATTTTTTGAATCACCATAATTCCATCTAAAACCGCTTCAGGAGTAGGAGGACAGCCTGGGACGTAAACATCCACAGGAATGACTTTATCGACCCCTTGTAAAACGTGATAGGCCCGA
>CAZDFM010000224.1:0-5265 GCA_964504465.1 uncultured Pseudobdellovibrionaceae bacterium
GCAAGCTCTGCGTAGTTGGCCGCTTTTGAACCGACTTTGTCTGCATCAGTCCATCTGAGATCGGCAGTTGTAAAAATTCGGCTTTCAGTAAGATCAACACGAAGTTGTACGGGTTCAGATTTGCGAGAAGCGTAAAAAGCTTCTGCGGCTTTTTTGCTTGAGGCTTCCATAAAGATAGAGCCGTCAGCTTTTAAAACCATACGAACCCAGTCCCCTTCTTTGAAGCCCGAGAAAATCGGATTATTCATTCCGCCTTCAAGCTTTGAAATGTCGAGATTGGGCGTTCCACGGTGAGTCGCTTTAATTTGAACGTGTGAGTTGTATCCCTGTTCAACTAAACTAATGGTCCCGGCAACAACCGACAGATCAAAAGGTAGCTCCGCAAATACAGGAAGCGACAGCGGGTTTAAGGCTCCTAATTTAGGCGTTTGGTTTACGACGTCGTCTTTACTAATATAGACGAGCTGCCCTACGCCCTCACCTGGGTTCATCACTTTTGCTTGGGCCCACACGGCTGTGTTCCAGCAAGCAATCAGCAGCGTGGCTGCTACTAATTTGGCTTTTAAGATTTTCGACATCACGTTCAACCTACCTTTTGGCATTCATCTTAAGGGTTAAAAATTTAAAATTATTAATTATTTAATTCTTCCAATTGCATCGCCCGCGGCACCGAGTGCCGAAGCTTTAACTTTACCGTCAATAAATCCGTCCATTTTTTCTTCGACGCTGATCCACTGAGACAGAGTCGGCTCAAAAGCTTCTTGTAAAGTGATGAGACCGATTTGCGTTACCTGAGCCATGATTTCGCCCGCTTCATTCATATCAGCTGAATTTACGAGTGTTTCTTGAAAGTAAACCCAGTTGTCGTAAACTAAGAAGCCCTCGATAAAGACCGAGTTTAAAGCCGTTTCTAATACAGCAATAGACTCGACCTTTTTAATCTCTGAAACTTCTTTGTTTAAAAACTGAGCGACCATGCTCAAGAGCTGTAGAGAGTTGGTCTTTTGCTCGTAGGAAACTGTTCCCAAACCGATGCGCAATTGTACCGCGGCTTTTGAAAGTTCGAGCAAGCCTTTTACACCATTGTCCTCAGCATTCTTTGCAGCAGCTAAGATCGCACTCGCACCGATCTTTTCAGCGTAGTCCGCGATTTCACGCGCGCTAAAGTTAAAATAGTTTATTAACTTTTTACGGACCGAGCGCAGGCCTTCGGTGTCACCGTGGTTATCTTTAAAATTATCAATCAAACGAATCGTGTCTGGAGTGGGCTGGTTATGAACGGCGTTGCGAATTTGATAATACGCTTTTGCAACACGGCTATCTGCTCCATAGCCAAGGGCGATGCGTTCGTATTCAGAAGCCACAATGTTACGTGCTGACTCAAGGTCTGAAGACATCACGATGGGGCTTTCTTTGATCAAAAGTGCTGCAGTCAAATACTGATAGTCGTCGTTCATGTTGCTTAAAAAGAAATTAAAGAAGTAGTTCGCGAACTCGGTTTCGTTTGCAACATCGCTGATTCCTCGAAGAAGGAATGAGCTTGCCAAACGTGAGTTCGGAAATTTTTCAACGTAATACTTTTCTAGGACCCAGCTACGTACCATCGAAGCCGCTTTTTTAATTGCGACGGCACCTTGTGCATTGAGGGCGGCTTCGTTAATTTCGTGGCTGCCGTAGATATCACCGTAAACATACTCGCCCATAAGTTCATAGTAGTTCGTGGTGAACAAGTTCACAGTATAGAAGTCATAATTTTGAGCCATGTCGCGGCCGAATTCATTTCTGAAGGCGGCTTGAAACTGGCGTTTGCCTGCGGGGCTTCCGCCATTGCGAATGCTAACGCGGCCCTTAGAGCCTTGAAGAACGTTGTCTCCAAATGGGCCTTTATATTTCTTTTGCCAAGAATTCCAGCTCGACTCTAAATCGGCTTGAGCAGAAAAACTGAGAACGATTAAACTGATAGCAAATAACTTTTTAAACATTCTGATCCCCTAGTAAACTTCGTTCCAAATTTGTTTTGCTTCTTTATCAAAAGCGGCTTCGCCGCACGCCTCTTTATCAGCCTTTGGAGCACATCCACGGATACGACCCATAAGTCTTACGATTCTTTTTGAAACAGGTGTATTAGACATGCCCGTCAGCCCGTCAGTTTTAGCTGGTACATAAAACTGAATTTTATCTTGCTGATATTTTTGTTCGTAAAGAGGGAAACTTCCTTGCATCTGAACGCGAGTTGCATTCTTACGTTTTTGCTGAAAGTTAAGATAAGAAGGTAAAGAAACCGACGGATTCTGGAACATGTACTTTCCGTTTTCGACAGTGAAAACTCCGTTTTTACCGTAAAGGTTCGAATAGAATTCAAGCCGCTTGTCATCGCTCACATCTAGCTTTCCGCCTTCACGATCGTTAGAGACGCTTTTAGAATAAGAGATAAAGTATTCAACGCCCATGACTTCGAGAGTGCCATTTCCATCTACGTCGTAAACATCAAAAAAGTAAACTTGAGTTGCCACTGAATTTTGAACTGGAAAGATATGCCGCATTTCCCAAACTTGGCCTGGAGGCATACGTAAGCAACCGTGAGAGACCGCACCGCGCTTAACAGTATTAAAAGCTCTGTGGTTTTCTGCGATACCTAGAGCAGCTTTAGTGTCTTTTGAAGGACTCCAAAAGGTGACCGCTGGATTGTGAAATGCATTCCCCATTCTCTCGTAACCTAACCAAGGAACCCACGCATAAAAGGGTTCTTTTCGGATGTTATCAAAATCTCGCCCAGAAGACTCATAAGCAAAGAACTGCCAAAGCCCTGGTGTTCTAAAGTCATTGATCTTGTTTCCAAAATCATCGCGAGTTGTCGCTTCAGCAGATCCGGTAGGATTCACAGTTGTGAATTCTGGATAAGATAAGGTGCAACGTTTTAAGTCAGAACATTGAAGTGCGGCTTGGAATTCGCCTTTTTCATTTACTGTTTTAAAGTCGTACTTAGAGCCCGTAGCCATTTTAAATAGTTTTATTGCGGAACTCATGAAAGCTTCTTCATTCGAATTGCTCAAAGCCAAACGAGCGGCATCTACTAACTGATTAATTGTTTCAGCTGAAGGTTTTTCAGTGATATTTATTCGGCCCCACAAAAGGCTGTTGATTGCAATCACAGTCGACTGAGAAGACGCGGTAAAGACAGAAGCAGGGTCATCGTTTCCGACAAGTTCCTTAACGTCATCTTTCCATTTTGCGAATTCGCTATTTAAGTTGAAGCTCAATCTAAATATACGAGCGGGATTAAGTTGATCGAGTACGTCTAAGCTTTTTGTGTAAATTGCGGCTTCAGATTCTTTGCCAGATTTAGCGTCGTTTACAAAGTCGAGAATAGAGTACTTAGGGGACTCTAAGATTGCGTTGAAATACTCAAGCTGCGGCGTACCCGCTTCTTGCTTAAGAACTCTCACCAGAGGTTTTTGTCCGTCGGCTGAAGTAAACTTTTTGTAGACTTCATAGCGCTTGGCGAGGTCGAACAGATAGTTATTTAGAGTCTGGTCATCCAAGATGACGGTAATGCGGGTTTGATTGCCTCGCGATGTGCGCACATGAATTCGGTTTGGATATTGGCTACGTGCCACAAAGCCAGTATAGAAGCCTGGGAAATATCGAGTTCCATCGACACCTTTTACTTCGTCGCCGCCGTAACTCCACGAGGTGCCCCAATAAGGAAGAGAATTATTGAACTCTTCGATTGTCTGAATTTTGTCGACTGCAAAAAGAGTCGAAGAGCTTAAGAATACAAGCGCGCTAACACTGACGCTCTTGATAAGAACATTTCTTAACTTCATAAAGAGAACCTTCCTTAAAGAATAAAATGCGCCGAAGCGCTGGCTTTGTTTTTCTGGAACGGTAGAGATTTACAGGAAATTAACGCAGCACGTAAAGCTTAATCATTGAGCATGAAAGAAGTTCAGGTGTCCTCAACTTCTTCGACAAGATCCCAGAGCGAAGCATTCAGAAAGTCGTTTGCAACTGCCATTACGGGGGTACCACCACTCTCCACGCCAGGTAAAACAGGCCCGGGAAGCTGCCCGCTGCCGCCCCACTCATCAATCCACTTGCGACGGATATTTAGCGAGTTACTGATAATGTGTTTTTCGCCCCGATTAGGCCGAGGAGCTTTTTTCTGATCAAATTCATAGGGACTAAAAATTCTATACGGTGACTCGGTCTCATAGACCTCAAACCCCTGACTTCCGATGCGTTTTTGATATTTGAGCTTCTTTTTACCGGGCACTCGCGACGAGAAAATCAGATCAAGCTCACCACTTAAAAATTTCGCTTCGATTTCGTTGAGATCAAAGACATCAAGGTGAAGCGAACTGACCGTGGTTTGCTCCAAAACCTCATGTGCAAAATTCATAGCCAAAGATTTTAATCCTTCGAGGGTGCCGATTGAAATGTGGGAGGGTTTGTCTTGATCTTGTAACTCAAGGATCGAGTGGGTCAGAGATCTCGTCGACTTAAGATAGATTTCGGCAAGCTGGCGGGCAACGGGTGTCCAGGTGGTATTTCGGGGTGACGCTTTATCGAGCAAGGTCAGATTGAGTTCGGCTTCAAGCTTCGCGATAATTCTTGAGAGCTGGGGCTGACTTAGCCCGATATGCTGACTTGCGCCCGTTAAGTTTTTATATTCAATCGCTCGACTTAGTACCGAGAGGGGCCACTGCAACTCATCCATATAGACGCCTCCTCTTAGAGCAGTTTTAGTATGTATGTTATGAATTCTATATAATGAAACATTCATTTTATAAATTGTAGGCTTTACAGGTACCTTAGTTCTTCCGCCGGAGATGTTCTCTGGAGAGTTTAAGAGGAAGTTATGAAAAACCTAGTATTTACAGTTTTGTTACTTCTCCCCTTACAGGTCTTCGCTAAGGTTTCGGTGATGTTTCATCCCTATGATCCAACCCTCCAAGCGATTGCCGCACATATCGACAATGCTCAAGAGAGCGTCGACATTGCGATGTACAACCTAGATGTTTCAGAAAAAAGCCCTGTGATCCAACTCTTGTCGTCTGAAAAAATCCAGCAGCGAATTCAAACTGAAGATTTAAATGTCCGACTTATTTTTGAAGGCTATGGAGCCGAGGGCAACAAACTCGTGATGAGCCAACTTGAAAGCCTGGGTGTGGACGTTCGTTTTTTGGGCTCATCTAAAAAAGTTCACCATAAGTTTGCAGTGATTGATGCTGGAACTTCTCGTCCGGTTTTAATCACTGGATC
>CAZDFM010000225.1:0-5265 GCA_964504465.1 uncultured Pseudobdellovibrionaceae bacterium
GACTAACGATCGTCACCTTGTTTACTCGAAGGGGTGCGGCTTGGGGAGCTGAGGTTTCAGAAGAAACCGCAGGGGCAATACTGAAAAATAAGAGCCAAGTTAGTAGTACCATTCCCTGCTTATCGGAATTGTTCGATTTGTTCTAAATGCTTCAGTAGGCCTAATCCGATTTCTTCAAAGAGTTTTGATTTCTCAGTCTTTTGACGCGAATTTAAATAGAAATGATAGCCAATCTGAGAGAGATGATCCAGTTGGTAGTGACCCAAGCAAATCCCTTCGGTCTGGGATTCGAGCTCTACAAATCCATCGTTTTCTGTTCCCGGAATTTTAAGTCCAAGAGAGTAGGCAAGTCGAAGTGGCCACGTCATTTCTTCGGGTAAAATTGAAAAGCGATAAGAGGCGATCGGAAGTGTGGGATCAGGACGGTATTTTGTTTTAAAAACTTTCATTCCCTCACGAGTCAGGTCGCGAAACATTCGAACGCGAGGTTCTATCTTGTAACCCAGTTTATCTAAGAGTTTAAGCCGAACGCTAGTCTCTACACTTTGAATATAAGACTCTGCGAGCCGAGCGCCCATGTGGGGAGTGGCAAGAGTAGTGAGGCTCAAAACTTTGTTTTTCCATTCGGGATGAGATGCAAGCGCCCAACCAATTAACCCCCCCGCGGAATGGCCCACTAAGTGAAACCCGTCTTTTAATTCTTCGCGATTTTGCTCAAGGTATTTTTCGGCATTCGATATCTGTTCAGTCAAAAGCCCACGCCCGAGTCCTTCGACGGCGAGAACTTTTACACCTTGGTTTCTAAAAAAATTTACCCAGGGCTTTGTCATATGGACGGGGAGAGGTATGGGACCCAAGTTCAGAATGTCTTTACCGCTGCCGCTGAGTCCTCGGATGTATACAATAGGTCGATTCAAAGTCATGGGGCGAGATTAACTCGACTGAGGCCTTGGCGCAAGTCGAGTGCGATTTTGTGAGTAGGTTCTTTCGGGCTCGACGATAGTCCGAAAAGGGCCCAGCCTCTTTAACCCGCGCCAGGATGTACCGACAAAGACTTAAGAGGTCGAACTATGGGATTTGTTGGAGTATTAGTCGTTATCGTCACAGTGTTTGGTGGTTACGTGATGGCCGGTGGTAAGATGATGGCCGTATTGCAGCCATTACTACTCGAGATTGTCATCATCGGGGGAGCCGCTCTGGGAGCCTTCATCATCGCAAATCCCATGGGGATTATGAAGATGGGGATCTCACACGCACTCAAAGCTTTTACAAAAAAGCCGCCTACAAAAAATGACTACATTGAACTTCTTCAGATGCTGTTTCAGTTGTTTCAAATTTTTAGAAAAGACGGACCGCAAGCGGTTGAAAAACATATTGAAGAGCCAAACTCGAGCGAAATTTTTAAAGCTTATCCAAAGTTTCTTAAAAACCACCACGCCGTAGATTTTCTTTGTGACACGATGAAGATCACTTTATCAGCCGATCTTTCTCAGTACGACGTAGATGATTTGTTAGATCAAGATATTAAGGTCATGCACACCGAAGAACACCAAGCCCAACACGGGATCCAGCAGATCGCAGATGGTCTTCCGGGTCTAGGGATTGTGGCCGCGGTTCTAGGGATTGTGAAAACGATGGGTTACTTAACCGCAGGAACCGAAAAGATCGGTTCCCTAGTTGCGGCCGCTCTCGTGGGAACATTCTTCGGGGTTTTTGCCTGTTACGGATTTGTGGCTCCTATTGCTACAAAAATGGGAAACGACATCGAAGCCGATGGACGTTACCTCTCTGTTATTAAAGCTTCATTGGTTGCGCTCCAAAGAGGAGCACCTCCATTAGTATGTGTTGAATTCGCAAGACGTAGCATCTTTCCATTAGAACGCCCAACATTTGAAGAAATGGATACGGCGACTAAAGAAGGCAAAAAGGCTGCGTAACGCCTTCGCGTCTGCTCTGCATCGCGAGATGTAACGAAGTTTGTTTTAGATTGATTAGGATTTACCAAGGATAGATTGTGGCCGAAAAAGAGCCGATGATAGTTATAAAGAAGATCAACGTGCAAGCCGCTGGCGCGCACGGGGGTTCATGGAAGGTAGCCTTCGCCGACTTTATG
The DNA here is from genome assembly GCA_964504465.1 of uncultured Pseudobdellovibrionaceae bacterium. Lineage (GTDB taxonomy): Bacteria > Bdellovibrionota > Bdellovibrionia > Bdellovibrionales > UBA1609 > CAZDFM01. The sequence continues at coordinate 2,114 of CAZDFM010000225.1, forward strand.
ACGGCGTTGATGGCCTTCTTTCTTTGTATGTGGCTTTTGTCGCAATCAGAAGAAGTTAAAAAAGAAGTCTCTGATTATTTCTCGACACCAAGTGTGATCGAATATAGTTTTTCTAACTATGGTGTGGAACTCACTCTTGAAAAGATTTTCTTAGATCTTATCAACGAGCCGTTGAAGGTCTTAAACGACTTCGTAACACCTGCAGATTATACTCCTAACTTTTTAGCGATGGGTTCTAAAAACTTAGTGATTCAGCATGTAGCTGAAAAGCTTGGGGATGTAGCTTCTAACGTAAAAGTGAACAGCGACGAGATTGTGATTGAAATTCCAGACCGTGTTCTGTTTAAACAAGGAACTGCGGTTACAACGGCACGATTTATTCCGGTTATGGAAAATGTTCGCCAAGTTACGGCCGGACTTGAAGACGCTTACGTATATGTGGATTCGGTTGTAGATCCCGCTAATTTTAATGGTGATCGATCATTAGCTGAGAAGATGGGTGAAAAACGTTTAGATATTTTGTCAGGCAAGCTCGAAACTGGTTTTGAACACGAGTCAGTCGAACTCTTAGGCCGAACCATCGTGAACGGCAAAATGGAAAAAGGCGAAAAACCCGAAGGCTCAGTCGTCATCCGAGTAAAACAAAAAGAAAAAACCTCTGACGGCCGAAAACCCCGAAAGCTAGACGACACCTTCGGTTCTTCCGATAAGGATATGGACGTCTACAATAACTTCGTAAAACAAGTCTCGAATAAAAAGCAAAAAACCGCTCAGTAGACACCTTTCTCTTAGGGAGACGGGGCGACTATTACGCCTCTGATCACCTATTTGCCCTGACGACTAGTTCTTCGAGTTCGGACTTGTCAGCTAACCTCAAAGCTCCTAAAACAAAGACATGAAAGAACTCAGCCATAAATGGACCGATCTGACTTGGATCGGCTTTGACACCGAAACGACGGGCAAATATCCGCTCGAAGCTGAAGTTTGCGAAATCGCGGCGGTTGCTTGGCGTGGAGGCGAGATTGTAGGGGAATTTCAGAGTTTGGTTAAGCCGACCCATCTAATGAGCGAAGAAAACATTCGCATTCACAATATCACAAACGAGATGGTGGCGAATGCTCCAAGCATTTGTGATGTCTTGCCGAAATTCTTAGAGTTCGTTCAACAGGGGATCATTGTCGCCCACCATGCGCCCTTTGACCTTGGCTTTTTGTGTGTCGAGATCGAAAGACATGGGCATAGCTTTCCACCATTCCCTGTGGTCTGTTCAAGTCGTCTTTCGCGCAAGATGATCCCTGAATGTTTTAATCATAAACTTCAAACTTTGGTTCAAAAATTACAGATTGATCCAGGCCAAGCCCACCGCGCACTCGACGACGCCCGCGCCTGTTTGTACGTCGCACTCGAATGTTTTAAAAGGGTAGGCCCAGAAGCCCGACTGTCAGACATCATCAAAGCCCAAGAGTGCGCTCTCGAATGGCCGCACGATTCGATTGAAAGCTTAAGAGAAAAAGAAACTTTCCAAAAACTCTTAAACGCCATCGCAAGCAAATCCGAAGTGCAACTCACCTACGACGGCGGCTCAAAACCCGGCAAACCCCGCACAGTCTATCCCCAAGGAATAGTACGAAACCCCGACGGCGATTTCCTCGTCGCAAGCGAAGAACTCGGCGCAAAACAAAAACGTTACTTGCTAAGCAAGATCTCGCGGGTGTCGTAGTTGTGGGTACTGAGTCATGGTCCTTGTAATGGCGGGTCTCGAACTATAGCTCCAATGCCACTTTAGATATGTGAACTCATGACCATAAAAGTCCGTACTCGTGTGCGAGCATTCCCCGAAGCCTTTCTTTCCGGTAGGCGATTTTCTTAATCGACTCGAGATGATTCAGTCTCACGTACGCACGAAGCACCGAAAACGCTTTTCTCCCAATCACCACCCGCGAAAAAGGCCTGTGCTTCCAAAGCTTTTGGGTATCGGTCACCACCATCTCCCGATTTCGAAACTGCTGAGCTGTTTGGCCTGCAAAGACTCTTAAGAAATCCAAACCTTTTGAGCGCTTCGAAAACCTCACAATCAAATGAATATGATCCTGACAAACGGCCGCTTGCTCTACCTTCACAAAAAACTTCTTCGAATACTTTTTGAGGGTATCGGTCACGATGATAAATCCAAGCGGAGACCGAAAGCCCCGCTTAAGGTTGGTTCGATCCGCTTTAAACACTAAATGTATCGGTGTTTTATTGGAAATCGGCCGCGCTTTTCGACCCCTTCGTTTTTGCCGGAGCGTACCGCCGTGCGTGTGGCGAAAGCGCCAATGTGGTTTATCTAAAAACATTTGCTGAGAGTGACCCATACCCCAAACCTTTCCTGTGTGACCGCGTATCTTGTGTGTCGCCAAAATGATTGTTTGGGAGAAGTGATCTGCAAATGACGTTTCATGTCCTTTGCGAGCTGGGTTTAAGCACACAAAATTCGCTTCGCAAAATTTACGAACTTCGGAGTGTCCTGGGTATCGGTCACCGGTTTCGGGTATCGCGAGCCGCGGCTCGGGACGGTTTACGGCGTTCAAATGTCTAAGGATGCGTGCACTTTAATATACGTAAGCTGCATACACTTTAAAACGTATAGGGGAGAGCGTTCAGCTTTTGCGAATTAATTTGAGTAGGGGTGACCGATACCCAAGAGTTGGCTAGGGCATCGGGAGCGTTGCGGCTTGGTGGAGCGGGGAAAGTGACGTGAGAAGAGCAAGGCCCTGTGTCCGGACTACAGCGGTTTTTCTTTTGTCGAGGCAGTTGGGGCAGTCGAGTCGCTCGAGTCAGTCGAACTCGGTAACTCGGCTGGCGGGTTTTTCTGAAAATTATCGCGTAGGTGTTCACGGACTTTTTCGGCTAGTTCTTCTAGGTGGCGGAAGTCGTCGCCTGCGCGTAATTTTAGAGTGCGGTCGTTTCCTTGGAGGACTTGTTCGAGGAATCTTTCGAAGGCGTAGATGGGGCCTGCGGTTCGGTGTGATAACAGTCGGCCGATGATGAATAATACAATCACGAAGCCGAAGCTGATCAGAATATAAATTTCTAAGAACGGAACCAAGAAACGTTTTTCGACTAAACGAGACGGGCCAACAACTAAGTCATCGATGGTCACCATCAAATAA
>CAZDFM010000226.1:0-5263 GCA_964504465.1 uncultured Pseudobdellovibrionaceae bacterium
ATTCGTTTTCGCTCGTTTGCAGAAGGCCAAAGGCTTGCACCATCACGAATTAACGAAATCACGACCATCACGTATCCCACCCACTGAATTGCATCGGCAAAGTTAAATGCAGGCGAAAACAGTTGAGGCGAACCTAAAGTGACAAAATCAACGACCGCGCCGTCGAGAATTCGATCGGTGACGTTTCCTAAGATTCCACCCAACAGGAAAGACATACCAACACGTAGATTGAGCATGCGGCTAGGGATAAAATACTGAAAGGCGCCGTAAATAAAAATTAAAAAAGCTCCACCAGTCGAAAGTGAAACGACTCGGAGTAAAGGAGGGAGATCAGAAAAGGAACCTAAAATGGCGCCAGGGTTTCGGTGAAGTACTAAACCGATAGGTCCGTGAAAAACAAGTTGGCCTAAATTTGCAACAGCCCAGCCTTTTGAAAGTTGATCGATGATCCAAACCACAAATACTGCGCCGACCACTAATGCCCAATCGCGTTTTTGCATGTTCTTTTTAGCTTCTGTGTTCATGTTTACTGTAATGTTCATAGTCAAAATCTAACAGCCGAGCTGTCCTCACCGAAGTTATTGGTTCGCCGCAACCGTTTGATTGCGACCCTGTCTTTTAGCTTGATAAAGAGCGGTGTCTGCCAGTTTTACTAACTCGCTCGGGCTTGTACCTTGTAGAGGGAAGCTTGCAACACCTAAACTAATTGTAACATAAGCTCTGTAACCGAGTGGTCCACTAAAAGCGCTTTGCTCGACTGCTTGTCGAATTTGATTTGCCACCGCAGTTGCTTGATTTAAGTCGGCACCAGGTAGAATGATGCCGAATTCTTCGCCGCCGTAACGTGAAGCGACCCCTTTAGAATCTAAATTTTTTTCGATCTGTTGAGCAATTTCGGCAAGTAAGCGGTCGCCCTCAGGATGACCATGACGATCATTGAATGATTTAAAGTGATCGACATCGAGCATGATAAGCGACAATGGGTGACCGGTACCCCGAGCCTTTTCGAATTCTTCTTTTAAGCGGTCTTGAAAGTAGCGGTGATTTGTAAGTCGAGTGACAGGATCGGTGATCGACAGTAGGTGAAGTTGACCTTTTTCAATTAGCGAGGAATGAAGTTGTAAAAGTTCAAGCATTTGAAGTTTTAGAAAATCATTTTCCCAAGGTTTGAGTAAAAACCGGTGGATTTCGGCTTTGTTGATCGCTTCTGAAACTGCCTGAATATCCATTTGTCCAGAGAGGACGGCGCGAGCCGCGTTGGGTACGAAATTCTTCGCAGTTCTTAAGAGCTCAATCCCGGTGCGCCCTGGCATACGGTAATCCGAAAGTATTATCGCGATATCACGGTTTTCTAAAATTACGGCAAGAGCTTCTTCGGCGTGGAGGGCGGTTAAAACTTCAAACTGATCTTTTAACAAACGTGTTAGGGCCTCGACGACGCCAGCTTCGTCATCAACGCATAAAATCTTTGGCTTACTTGTCAAATTGCTAATCATTGCTGCCCAGTCCTGACGCTGTTTCCAATAAATTTATCGGCATAAACTAGGTTCAACTCAACCCATGAATTTTCTTCAATCTTTAGCTCTGCTGAACTGAGACTTGCATCTGAAAGCTAGACCAATGGATAGTGGTCCTAAGGACCCAATATTGAGATTGGATTTGAACAAAAGGAGCAGGACCATGTTGAAACAAATTGGAGCATTACTGGCTGGACTTTTATTCGCCACCACGGCAAATGCCTTCAGCATTTATAGCGGCGACATCAAAGTTGAATTTACTGTCGGAAACTATGTCGGGGCTCCCATTTTAAGAGTGACGGATACTTTCTACGAAAGCTCGATTGCGAATTACAATTGTAACTGGAAGGTCGCAATTGCTGCTGAGAAGTCAGTGGGAGACGTTAATTGTCTAAGTTACGCCTCAACTGAAGATTTCAACATCCATGAGTCTCTCAAAGTGAATGCTAAAATTAATATCGACACTTTAGCTTCTGCCGCGATCGAATTTTCTTACACCGGAGGTTCAATTCTAGCAGAAGAGGCTGCGCTTCTTAGTCCGCTCTCAGGCACCCACGAGATTGGCGATGTAGGGCCGACTTCCATCGTTCACAGCATGAAGGCAATGAAGGATGCAGTAATGGGTTATGTAGGCCAAGAGATGATCAGTAAAATCCTGAGTGCCGAGATGGGAGTTGATGTAACTCGTCCCATCGAGCGCATCCGTCTTGATGTGGCCAATGGACGCATTATCGCAACTGTCGACCTCAAATATAATACTCCCGAATTCAACAGCAATATCCAACTTGGTGGCGTTCTCGACATTAGTGGTAAAACTAGCATCGATGCTGAGGCCTTAAAGGCTGGTATTGCGACAGCACTAGCTAATTATAACGAAGCTAACAGAAAAAAATAATTTTCCCATAACGGCGAGACCGGCACGCTTACTTTGAAACGTAAATAAACGGATAAAAATCACTGGTTAACCAGGCTTCGTAGCCTTTAACTCGTTTGTTAACGATTGAAACTTGCTCATCATACCAGAGTGGAATAATTGCCAGATCGTCGTATACAATTTCCTGAACTTTTAGGTAATGCTCCTTGCGCTTTTTTTCGTCCGCAATTTTGAGCCCCTCTTCGGTAAGCTGATCCACCACAGCGTTTAAGTATCTCCCGCGGTTTCTGCCAGGTGGAGTCTCCTTGCTGTGAAAAGCGAGGCGGTAAATGTCAGGGTCTAAGGTGCCAGTCCAGCGCATCGTTGCTAACTGAAAATTCCCACTGCGGATGTCGTTATAAAACGTGCCCCACTCGTAACTTTGGAGTTTTATTTTAAGCCCCGATTTTGAAAGCTGATGTGCGAGCACACGGCCATTGTCGATTGCCGACTGCGCGTTGGAAGTTTTTAGCGTGAGGCTTTTATTTCGTAGTTCTAACTCTGAAATCGCCTGTTGCGAAGAACTCAGGTCAAACTTGAGTGCTTTCAGTTGAGAGTGAAAGTAAGGGTTCGAAGGCGTCAGAACCGAAGTGGCAGGCTGTCCTAAGCCTTCAAGTTTATACTTTACGATCTCTGAACGATTGATCGCCTCGGACAGCGCTCTTCGAAGTTTGAAATCCTGCAAGGTCGGATCCTTTAAGTTGACCAAGATGTAGCTCATAGAAAGTCCAGGGTATTTAAAAACTTGAAAGTCGTCGGGACGTTTTTCAAACTCCACTACTTTGCTGGAGGCAATTTCAACCTGAGCAATGTCGACGCTACCTTTGAGTGTTTTTTGAAAGCGCGTAAAATCATCTCGAATGATTTGAAATACGAGGTTGGGTATTTGAGGCGAAAAAACCGCATGATTTTTTTGCGCCTTGAGCACGATTTGAGTCGAGGTTTTTTTATCCAACGCATACGGGCCGGTACCCATGGGCTTTGCTTTAAAATTTTCTGGTGAGGATAAGATTTCGGTTTTTGGAAGCAATCGAAGCATTGGAAGATCAGAGACCAAAAACTTTGTTGAATAATACTTCAGGTCTACCGTCACTCGAAAGCCGGTCATGTTAAAACCTTCGACTTTAAAACTCTTAATGGCATCCAAAGCGGAACGGAATGGACTCTTCTCAGAACGGTACTCGTTAAAAGAGAATTCCAGGTCTTCAGCGCTTAACTCGCGACCATTCGAAAAACGAAGTCCAGGGTAAAGTGAGAACACAAATTTCAAAGTTCGCGGATCAAAGGTCCAGGTTTTAGAAGCATCACCTTGGACTTTTAAATCCGGACCAATTCGAACAAGTGAATGAAAAAGCAATCCTACGATTCGCATTCCATTTGTATCAGTGGCAAATCGTGGGTCTAGGGTGCTCGGCTCAGAGCCAAGTGCCACGATTAAATGCGACTTTGAATTCTCCAAGGAGTTCTTGTTCTTCTGACAGCCCGGAGCCGCGAAGAGGAGACTTACAAAACCTAGCAGTGGTAAGATTTTGACAAAGCGTTGCATAACTCGTCTTTCTTATGGATCTTCTCTTGATAGGTTCGAGTTCTGAATAGTTTTTGTTATAGTAAGGTAATGCTGCCCCCGCTTCAAGGATGATACATGCGCCGCTTGATCCCTAGTCTTTTTCTTCTTCTAAGTTTGTTCCCGATGTCTTTTGCTGAAGCTCAGCTCACCGAAAGGCTTAATGCAGTCATAAAATCATCTGCGATTGCTGCAAAAGATGTAGGTGTCTACATCGAACAGATCGGTGCAAACGGTAGCAGCAAAGTCATTTTTGATCATCAAGGGGAGAAGGCCTTTATTCCTGCTTCTGTGACAAAAGTCATTCCTGCGGGAGCAGCGCTCAAAATTCTTGGACCTTCAAAAAGGTTTGTCACCGAAATTAGGTCGAGCGCAAACGTCCAAGGCAAAATCTTAAAGGGAGATATTTATCTCAAAGGTGGAGGCGATCCCGCCTTTGTGACCGAAACTCTCTGGGTCTTGGTAAACGAGTTCGCACGAAGCGGAGTCGAAAAAATTGAAGGCTCAATTTTTGTAGATGACACTTTATTTGATGAAGTTCGATTTGATCCTTCTCGCGAAGATTCAAGAGTGGACCGAGCTTATGATGCGCCCGTTAGTGCGATGTCGTTTAACTGGAACTCTGTGAATGTTTTTATTCGACCCTCCGACAAAGTGGGGACCGACGCGCAAGTGCACGCGGATCCAGAAAACGAAATGGTGGTCGTTGAAAACCATGTAAAAACCGTAGCTGCCAACAAAAAAACCAGCTTAGCCGTGCAACGTAAATCACTTGGACAAGGAAAAGAAAAAATAATTGTCAGTGGTCAAATCGGTCTCGGAAACGAAGAAAAAGTTTTCTACAAGAATGTGACAAATCCTTCGCTTTGGAGCGGAGCTAATTTAAAAGCTTCTCTCAGAATGCGAGGGATTGAAGTTATCGGAGAGATAAAGCGAGGTAAAACGCCTGGTGGCGCAAGGGTCATGGCAGACGTTGAAAGCAAAACTGTAACACAGATCACTCAAGACATGATGAAGTTCTCGAACAACTTCGTAGCCGAGATGCTTACCAAACACCTCGCGATCACAAAAGGAGTGGCTCAAGGCACGATGAGTGCAGGGATGGATGTTCTCGAGAACTATGTCACACAAACTGGAGTTAAGCGGGAGCGGTTTAAACTGGTAAATCCATCAGGCCTAACCCGAGAAAACAGCTTTCGACCAAAAGACATGGTTCAGATTTTGGGAGCGATCCAAAATGACTTCTTGATTCAGGCCGAAGCCATGGCG
>CAZDFM010000227.1:0-5258 GCA_964504465.1 uncultured Pseudobdellovibrionaceae bacterium
GAAAGATTTGGAGTCAACCAGAAGGCGACTGCCAAAATGCTTCAGCAACTCATAAAAGATTTAAAGAAAAACCAAGAACTCCTTAAAGCCATCCCCGCCGAAGAAAAACGCAGGGCTCATTTATTAAAAACCGTCGAAAAACGAATCGACGATTTATCTATTCAGTAAATTCAGGTGCACCGCTTTGAGCCCATGCGGTCAAAAGTTCAATGGCATCTGGTGTAAGAGATTCGCCCCCTCGAGGCATAAAGCCGGGGCTTCTTTGCTCGCGAGTGACTCGATCTAAAATGCTCTCAATCCGTGGTAACACCTGAGCGTAGTCATTGGTCCATCCATGGCAGTCAGCACAGTTACTCGTAAATGAATTAAGAACTTCAGTGCGAATGACTTCAAAATCTAAACCGGGAATGGGCGGAGTGACTTGCTCGAGCCCTTGATCTTGTTTTGGGTTTTGAGCAACATCGGCTTCGCCAATGCTTTTATGTTCGGCGCCACAGGCACTTAATAAGATAGAGACACTAAGGATTAAAACTAATCTAGTCGTCATGTGAGTCCTCCTCGATTCGACAAGGCGGGTTCGCCTTGTTCGCTTTTAGGAGTGTCGCCGAAATCATGGATGTCCTCCACGTACAGCGACCTTCACTTTTGATATGATTTGATATGATTTTTTTTTTGGAGAGCAGAGGATCTTGTGAGTAAAGATTTAACTGCAAAAGAAATGCTCAATCTTCGAGCGCTATAAAATCTTCTTTTACCTCGGTTAATATTTTCCATACGGATAACGCAATGTCGCAAAAACCTGAGAGTTCTAGATTCGTGTAAAGTACTGAAATTACTTGTGACGATTTAAACAAATGTCGCCCATTTGTTGGGCTTTCGTTATCTCTTGAGTCACGACCGGATAATCTTTGCAAATACTTCAGCAGGTGTGAAAAATGCCCACACCTGGTTCCAAAATGGACTAGCCTTAAAAAGCGGTTCAGGGGCCGGTGGATCTCGGGGGAGATCCAAAAATGTTCGTGGGGGGTAAAGGTTCATGCAGAAGTCGACACTTCAAGTTTCGATGTCTCTCTTGGTTCCGATTTTAATTTCTCTCAGTTTCACCGCGCACGCCGAAAAATACATCGTAAAGTACAAACAGCGCGCCACTTTCCACAGCATGAACAACCAATTTCAAAAACAAAAAGACTTCTTTGAACAGTTTGGCCTCGCACCAGTTAAAAGCGGCATCAATTTTCTTTCGACCAACGCACAAGTTTCAAAAGCTTTTTTGCACCTTGAAATGGCTGTAATCGAAGGCGACCTCAGCGACCAAGAACTCGAAGACATTCGAAATAATCCAGACGTGGCCTTTATAGAACAAGAAACTTTTGTTGAGGCTCCACGAATTATTAAGCTCGAAAACGCACACGCGGCTGAACCTCGTGAAGCCGCACCTCTCCCATGGGGAGTGCTCGCTGTAAAAGCACCCGAAGCTTGGGCATTAAACGGTGAAGGCGAAGGTACGCGTGTCATGATACTCGACACGGGTATCGATAAAGATCACCCCGCCATTCAAGCGAACTTTGAAAAAGGCCATGACTTTGTCAGCGAAGGATTGGTCACACCTTATGAATACTATGATCACACCGGACACGGCACACACGTCGCCGGAGTTATTTTAGGAAGCGAAACAAGCACGGGCATCGTAGGTGTCGCTCCTAAGGCAAAACTTCTTATGGGCCGCGTATGCGGGTTATTTTACCAATGCCCCACTACAGCCATTCTCGAAGGCGTTGAATGGGCTATTACAGAACGAGTCGAAGTTTTAAATGTGTCCTTGGGCAGCCCTTTTCAATCACCGGGCGCAAAAGAGGCCTACGCAAGAGCCGCCCAAGCGGGAGTGTCGGTTGTATCCGCTTCTGGAAACTATGGTTTAAGAAAACTCGCTTACCCCGCGGCTTACCCCTCTGTGATTTCGGTTGGAGCGGTGTCTGAGGAGTCCACACATCCTGAGTTTTCAAACTGGGATGAAAATTTAGATATAGTCGCGCCTGGTGTGGGAATTTTATCAAGCGTTCCGAGCGGAAAAGGCAACAGCTCCGAAGTTTACGTCGATCTTGGCCAAGGAATGGAAAAAGTGAAGAGCACAGGTTTTGACGGCTCGGCCATATCAATTTCAAAGGTGATCGGTCCCGTAGTTTTCGCGGGCCTCGGCCGCGTAGAAGACTTTGTGGGTCTCGATGTAACAGGTAAAACTGTTTTAATTCGCAGGGGCGAAATCGCTTTTGGTGATAAGGCAAAAAATGCGGTTGCCGCTGGAGCCGCCGCAGTTGCAATCATTAACACCGAAGCCGGGCTTATTTCAGATTCAACTTTAAACGGCGAAGTTAAAATCCCAGTTGTCATGATCGAACAAGAGCTTGGAGAAGAGTTAGTTTTAAAGCTCGAACAAGGTTTAAGTTTTCAGATGTCAGTGGGCAATATTCCATCATCTTACATGGCGCTTGATGGAACTTCGATGGCGGCACCACACGTGGCAGGAGTGGTGCTACTTATTCGCGCGGCGAACCCATCGCTTACGCCTGAACAAATTCACGACATACTGCTTGAGACCGCAAAAACTATTCCTGACGACGACAATCGCTTCGGAAAAGGTATGGTCAACGCTGAGGCCGCTGTAAAACGGGCTCTTGAGCTTGGCGTAGCAGCGCCAAGCTTGGCTTCAGCCCCTCAATAATTAACTCAAATTATTTTTTATTTAGTCTTACGTACGTAAGTCAAAAACGAAAACCGAACCGGTTCTTCGCGGTCGCGGCGTTCGACTTCTTGCCAGATTTCGGGATCGAGTTTTGGGTAGACGATGTCGCCGGGAAAAAAGCGGTGTATGCGGGTGAGATAAATCTTGTCGACGATGTCGAGACTATCTTTAAAAATTTCGCCGCCGCCGATGATAAAAATCTCGTCGCCGTATTTGTCAGTTTGAGTTTTGCAGTATTCAATCGCCTCATCTAAAGTTTGAACGATATAAGCACCCTCGGCTTTAAAATCTTTATTGCGAGTGATGACCACATTTAAACGGTTGGGGAGTGGATGTCCCACGGATTCAAAAGTTTTTCGGCCCATAATAAGGGCTTTGCCTTTGGTTTTATCTCGAAAAAATTTCATGTCCTCGGGGATGTCCCAAGGCAAAGTGTTGTTGTTTCCAATCACGCCGTTTTGAGCGGCGGCAACTATATGTGAAAGAATCAAACGGCTACCTCGGCTTTAATGTGTGGATGTGGGTCATAGCCTTCGACGACAAAATCTTCAAACTTAAATTGAAACAAGTCTTTCACGTCAGGATTTACGATCAGTTTAGGAAGCGGCTTCGGCTCTCGGGTCATCAGTAAACGCGCCTGATCTAAGTGGTTATTATATAAATGGGCATCACCCAGGGTATGAATAAACTCACCCGGTTGAAGTCCACAAACTTGCGCCATCATGATGTTAAGCAAAGCATAAGAGGCAATGTTAAAAGGCACGCCCAAAAACACATCGGCACTTCGTTGATACATCTGACACGAAAGTTTTCCATTTGCGACGTAGAACTGAAAAAATGCATGGCACGGAGGAAGGGCCATTTGATCTAGCTCGCCTGGGTTAAAAGCGACCACTAAGTGGCGGCGTGAATCCGGATCTTTTTTAATCGACTGAACAACGTTTGAAATCTGGTCGATTTGGGTGCCGTCGGGTCTGCGCCAAGCGCGCCATTGGGCTCCGTAAACACGACCGAGATTTCCGTCGCCATCAGCCCATTCATTCCAGATCGAAACATTGTTGTCGGTAAGGTATTTCGTATTCGTGTCGCCGCTTAAAAACCAGAGAAGTTCATGAATGATCGAGCGCAAATGAAGCTTTTTTGTCGTGACCATGGGAAAGCCCTGAGACAAATCAAAGCGCATCTGGTGACCGAATATACTTTTAGTTCCAGTTCCGGTGCGATCTGTTTTATCGGCGCCTTCGGCCAAAATTTTACCAACGAGTTCTTTATACTGTTTCATTTGTACCTCATGAATTCTGCCAGCGGCGTGGCTTCGAAAGAATACTAGCTGATTTCTTGGATCGGTTCTAGAACGGAAATGAAAGTTTTGACTCAATTTTTTTGACGCTTTCCGAATGTCGCTCGGGGTTTTTGACTCCTGGCTTGACCCCTATAAAAGCGGGGTTTACTCTGCATTGCGCTATGGAAATCAGAGATCCTATTCACGGAACCATTTATTTAAGCAACAACGAGGTGAACCTCCTCGATTCGATCGCTTATCAGCGGCTAAGAGCTATAAAACAATTAGGTTTTGCTGAATTCTCGTTTCCGGGAGCGACTCACAACCGGTTTCTTCATAGCGTCGGAGTTGCTCATTTAGCAGGCCAAGCTTTTGATTCGATTTTTAAAGACTTCGAATTTTCGTCCGCGAAGGTGCGAGAGCGTTTAAGAAGTTGCCTAAGACTTGGTGCCTATTTGCACGACATTGGCCACGGTCCCTTGAGTCATACGACCGAGGACGTTATGCCATTAGTGAAAGACCTAAAAATTAAAGTCTACTCCCAGCGAAAAAAAGAATACGCTGGCCGCGATGAATCAAGCCGCCAAGCCAATCACGAAGATTACACGATCAAGTTTATTACCGACTCATCACTGACACCACTTTTAAAGTCGGAATTCCCGGATTTATCTCCCATTCATGTCGCGTGTTTGATTGATAAAACTCTTGAATGCCCCGACGATTTTTTTATCGAAGCGGGTCTTGATTTTAGAAATATCCTTTCGCAAATCGTAAGTTCTGAAATGGACATGGACCGGGTGGATTACTTAGGTCGCGACGCCTACTTCTGCGGGACTAATTACGGCAAGATTGAAGTCGAATGGCTTATTACTAATCTGACTTATCATATTCAAGAAGGGCAATTATTTTTAGCTCTCAATCGGCGAGCTCTTTACACTTTTGATGATTTCTTGCTCGCACGTCACCACATGCATTTGATGGTTTACTTCCATCACAAAGCTATTATTTACGAAGAACTTTTGAATCGGTATTTAAATTCTCCGGAATGTAGCTTTAGAATTCCATCGGATATTGAAGAGTATATTCACTACACCGACTACAAACTCTACGAGCATCTTTCAAAACAGCCCAACGAGTGGGCGCGGCGAATTACAGAGCGAAGAACTTTTAAAAATCTTTTTGAGCTTCATTCGACCAATGAAACCGAGCGGCCATTTTCTATGAAAAAGGCCTTAG
>CAZDFM010000228.1:0-5246 GCA_964504465.1 uncultured Pseudobdellovibrionaceae bacterium
TCCCATAGGAGCCTTGTCACGGAGAACTCTCTAAAATTGCCTTCGCCATGAGTAGGGGTTCCATTGGGCTGATCAATGCTCATCGTTTTGTCTTCTAAGCGTACATAGAACGCGAGTTCAGTTTGACCATCAGTATTGCCAATTGTGTCGATATAGTGTGGGTCATTTTGAACCGCGGCCTGAATAAAATTTCCCCACCCTTCGGACCATGCAAGTCGGGGGTCAATAATCTTTTGACCATTATGGGAACCGCCCGGTGAGTCCGAGCCAAACATCTTATCTTCTAAGAAGTGCCCAAACTCGTGAATGATAACTGAATTGTCAAAGTGATCGGTGTCGCTATAGTTCACGTCGCCGTTTACTCCGCCCAGAATAAACAAACGGCCATAACCCGGTAGATAGAACGAAAGCGGATCGGAATCAAAGTAGCTTCCTGGATTGAAACCTTTCTTCCAAAACACTTCGATCTTAGGTGTAACAGTAAAGTCCTTGCATCCGTCAAAATCATCGCTGCAGTCGCTGGCCTGTGCGCGCAAATATTCGTTAGAATTTAAAAGTTGATCCAGAATATTAAAAGCGCCGCCTAACACCGTGCCATCGGCAGGAGCCACAAGGTTACCAACACTTTTGCTAGCAGTTGGTTTGACAGTCGTGCTTAAAGAGTAAAAGTTTTTAGTTTCGGGCAAATCAAAAACCGTGGCGATCAGATTGGCATTGTTAGACCGGGAATTTACCTGAACAGAATATGAAGCTGAACCCTGTGGGAGTGTGAAACTAAAATCGCCGTTGATATCAGTTTCAGAGCATTGGGCAACTTTACCGGCGGAGTCAAGAACTCGCACTTCTGCGTACCGAATTGGGCGAGGTACAGCTTCAACGCCTCCGAGTCCTGATCCATTGGGTGCACGGTATTCGTAGCCAGCGCTACCCGTAATGGTGACCGAACCTGAATAAGATCTAACTGATGAGCAATATGCAAGCTCTGGAGGACCATCAGCGGTGGGTGGAAAAGACGGAACATCGGTCGAACCAGAATTTTTCTTTCCGCAACCGAGAGTAATAATGAGTAAGGCCGAAGTACAAAGGCTTAGCCCATAGCCTTTTATTGTCATGAAATCTTATCGGCCCATGACATCGACTAAAATAGATTGTAGTTGCGAGAAATAAAAATAAAACGGCGATTCTCGAATTGATACTATGATTTGAGCTTGAAAATGAAGACATGTATCGGCAAAATTACTTTGGTTGTCGAACTTATAGACGCAGACGATTGAAGGAATATGGAAAAAGGTTTTAATTCAGACGTTCAGTTTTTAGGAGTTCGTTATCACGTGCAAACCGAAGATTGGGGGATGAGTAATCCCTATTTGGTAAGCCGGGTGTTCAAAGACGGCGCAGTCTTAAAAAGCGTAAAAACTTCCTATTCTGAGGTCCTGCCGAAGGGCCATAATTCCGGAGTGCAAGCCATTAGGCTTGCGATGCGAGTCCAGCATCAGCAAATTCTAGACCTGTTAGTAAGTGGTCATTTGATTAAGTAATCATTAGAATTAAAGAATGATCTCATTAAAACATGCTTATAAAAGTTATGCGGGAGACCAGCACGCCCTAAGGGATGTGTGTCTCGAAATTAAAAAAGGTGAATTTGTTTTTCTAATTGGCCCCAGTGGCGCCGGCAAGACAACGCTCTTTCGACTTATCTCAGCATACGATAGGGCGACTTCTGGTGGAGTTGAAGTTGCGGGTTTTGATCTCAACGATATCAGCCAGCAGCGATTGCCTTATTTCCGCCGAAAAATTGGAGTCATCTACCAAGATTTTAGACTCCTTAAAGATCGCACGGTTTTTGACAATGTCGCCTTACCTCTTGAAGTCAGAGGTGAAAAAGCCCATCTGATCGAGCGGAAAGTTTATGACGTTTTAGAAGAAGTGGGCCTTTCTCATAAGAAGCGTGAATTCCCAGCTCATCTTTCTGGGGGAGAGCAACAGCGAGTATCGGTTGCCCGCGCTTTGATTCATCAGCCTGGGGTTTTGATTGCCGATGAGCCGACTGGAAATCTAGATCCTGAGTTGAGTTTAGAAATGATGGATTTATTAGAAAAAGTGAATGCACAGGGAACAACCGTCTTTATTGCAACTCACGACCATAGCTTAATAAAGAATCGAGCCAAACGCGTGGTTGAAATCCGTGACGGCCTGATTGTCAGGAGTTAAGCGTGTTTAAGTCTTCGATTAAACGTTTTGTTCGCAGTTGGACCAATCAAACTCAGCTCCAAGTTACAACTACAAGTGTCTTAATAGGCACTTTCACTGTTTTGTTTATGGCGCTTGCTTTGTTTCAAAGCCTTGCGACTGGGCTACAGTCTTATGGCAGTCATATTCAAATGACTGCATACCTAAGTGACGAGCACAAATCTGCAGCGCAAACTGGAATTACCGAAAAGGTAAAATCTAAAGACGGTATTCAATCGGTCACTTTTGTAAGTGCCAAAGAAGCGATAGAAAATTTTAAAGCGAAAATGTCGGACCATTTACCAGACATGTTTTTTGATAAAAGTTTTGAAAACCCACTTCCGGCAACTCTTGAAATTGAACTCAGCGAAGAACTTCTTGAACGCGGAGAAGAGGCAAAGATTAAAGCCTTGGCCGAGAGTTTAAAAGAGATCCCAGGAGTCGAAGATGTGAGCTTTGGCTTTAACTGGGCCGATCAGTTTACGCGTGTGACCCGCGCTTTTACGATGTCAGGGACTTTTTTGATCTTAGTGCTTTTGCTTGGTGGCATCTTCGTTATTGGCAATTCAGTTAGCCAATCGATTTATCAAAAACGAGATGAGATCGAGATTATGGAACTTTTTGGCGCAACAAAAAGATCTATTACCGTTCCCTTTGTGGTTGAAGGAATTCTAACGGGTGTCTTGGCTGGTGTTTTTGCATTAATTTTAAGTGCAATGGCGATGTTGTGGCTCAAAGCAGTGGTAGCTGATGAGATTGGTTTTATAGGCCTTTTAGGAAGTTTAAAGCCAATGGGATTAGGTGCCTCAATTGTCGCACTGTTTGTTTGCGCTTTAATGGGCGGAGCGGGTGCCCATCTTTTTGTAAGCCGAATTACCACGGGCTGGTCTGCAGCTCGCGGGAGTCAGCGTTGAGATTTAGCGGTTCGACTCTAAAGATTTTAATCATTCTCTCTGCCGTCGTTGGCACAAGCTACTCAAAATTAGCAGAGGCCGCGCCATTAGAAAAAAAAGCTGCAGTCATTGTGAAAGAATTAGAGTCGACAAAACACAAACTAGCGGACGAAGACATGTTTCGGCGCAAAGTTATGGGCTCACTTTACGGCATCAACAAACGAATGAAGTCGATGGCAAAAAAGAAAACGGAGCTTACTGATCATATGCTTTCAGCCAAAAGCGAAGTAAGCAATTTGGCGCGCCAAATTGCCATTTTAGAGCTGAAAATAAAAGATCAACGTCATCGAGTCGCAAAATACATTCGTACGGCTTATGCCCTGCGCGGCCGATCTAGCATTCAGGTGTTGCTCGAATCCAATAGTGTCAGAGACCTAGATCGCTCTCTTAGGTTTTTAAAATTATTCACCGATCGGGATTATAAAGTGATTCGTGAATACCAATCAAATATTCAACTTCTCTTAGTTAAACGCGAAGTCCTTAACAAGCAGGTAGAGAAGTTAATCGTATTAAAGAATAAGGTGCAAACACAAGAGAACGGACTTACTCGCGAACAAGACTCTAAGATGAAGCTACTAGGAAAACTTCGGGAAGAGCGAAAACGTCAGATCGCAAAAATGGAATCCCTTCGAGTAAAGTCTAAGACAGTAAATCCAGAAGTCTACGGTGCAGAAGTACTAGAGATGCTCGAAGTTTCAATCTACGAAAAAAAGGGCAATATCTTACCGCCTGTCTCGGGCCCCATCGTTCAGGAATTTGGATTAATTGAAGACGAAGAGTATCGGTTCAAAATTCCTCACAAGGGTTTGTATTTTCGGGTTCCTGAAGGTGCAGAAGTACGTTCAATATTTAAAGGTCGGGTCGCATTTGCTGGACCACTTCCGGGTTATGGCAAAGCCATTGTTCTGGACCATGGTGATAACTATTATTCGGTGTATTCTTTTAACAGAGAAGTTAAAGTAGTAATGGGTGATAAAGTTAAAGAAGGTGATGTGCTGGCGCTTTCAGGGACGGGCTCTCAGCACTTTGGTCCAGGGGTATATTTAGAAATTCGACATTTTTCTGATGCGGTTGATCCGCTTCCTTGGCTAAAAATAAATTCCGACTTAAGAGCAAGCAGCCTGTAGGAGGCCACATGCGAAACACAAAAAAATTATCTCTATTCATCGCTTTCGGCGTCTTAGTTGCATTGAGCAGTATGGTTTTTGGTTCGAAAAATCAGCTAAGAGCCTTCGCACAAGATCGCTATCAAGAATTAGAGCTTTTTGCCAAAGTGCTAAACCTGGTTCAGCAATATTACGTTGAAGAAGTGGACACAAAAAAGCTTATCTACGGCGGAATCAAAGGAATGCTTAGAGAACTTGATCCGCATACCAATTTTTTGCCACCCGACATCTACAAAGAGTTTGAAACTGAAACCAGTGGAGAATTCGGTGGATTAGGTATCGAAATCACCCTCACCAAGGGTGTCCTTACTATTATTTCTCCCATCGAAGATACTCCAGCCTGGAAAGCCGGGATTAAAGCTGGGGATAAGATTGTGGAAATCAACGGTGAATCCACAAAAGGTCTTAGCCTTGTTGAAGCTGCTCAAAAAATGAAGGGCAAAAAAGGCTCAAAAGTAAAACTTGGGATCTTCAGAGAAGGTTTCGAAAAACCTCAGCAGTTCGCAATTGAACGAGGTGTAGTGAAAATTCGTTCAGTTAAATACACCGATCTTGGTGAAGGCTATGCCTACATCCGCTTAACGAGCTTCATTGAAAATACTTTCCCTGATCTTAAAAAATCAATTGAGCAGCATATTTCTAAAAACAAAAACGACAAAAACAAGCTAGGCCTACGTGGATTGATTCTCGATTTACGCCGCAATCCTGGAGGACTGTTAGATCAAGCTGTTAAAGTAAGCGATCTGTTTTTAAATGAAGGCACGATCGTGAGCACAATTGGCCGAAATCAAAAAGAAAAAGAAGTTCTCTACGCTAAAAAGGCCGGCACTTATGCTGACTCCCCAATCGTGATTTTAATCGATGAGTATTCGGCCTCAGCAAGCGAAATTCTGGCTGG
>CAZDFM010000229.1:0-5211 GCA_964504465.1 uncultured Pseudobdellovibrionaceae bacterium
CTTGCAGAGCAAAGGATACAAAAATCGGAGGCAATAATGAAATGAATTGGAATGTTCAAACCCTTTCAAATTTCCTTCAAAATTATGCTTATGCGGGACTACGTGAGGTTAATAAGTGTAATAAGCGAAAGCCACAAGACGAACTAAAGGCTCACGAGAAGTATCAGGTCGTGAAAGCCGCATGGGATGCAATCATCGACCAAAGTAGATTTTTTACCGCCCAAGAAATGTTAAGCGAAAATAAAAATATGGAGCGTGCGAGGCTCCAAGACAAGATGCGAAGAGTGTTTTATCTAACTGGAACGCTTCGCTGCTCGGAATGAGGCGGGTCAATGACTGGCGCTACTTCGCATGGAAAAAAAGGTCTTGTTAGGTACTACAAGCATAGGCCCATCGAAGGAAAGACAGTTACTTGTTCCGTAAAATACTTTCGAGCAGACAGAATTGAGGAAGCGGTAGAAAATCATTTGTTAATAGTAGTTCAGCGAGAAGGTTACTTTGATGAGCTCGAAGAGACTCTCAAAGACCAACATGCCGCCAGAGAGAACGCTGCGATCAGCTTGAAACGCGATTTAGAAATTAAACTAGGACAGACCGATGCTGACATTAAAAAGTTAGTTCGTCTCCAGATGCGTAGCGATGACAACGACTTGGCTGAGCTCTATACGGATCAGTTACGGGAGATGCAAAGTCAGCGAACTGTGATCGGTGAACAATTAGAAAGTGCCAGAGAGGATTTGGAGAGGGTTCTGTCTCCCGCGAATATGCGCGTAAATGTAGAAGCCAACATCAAGACTTTCCAAAAGGTCTGGAGTAAATCGCCATCGGCAGCAAAAAAGAAACTCATTCGGTTGATGATCGACTGCTTTATCTTAACTGAAGATAGTATTGAAATTTATTATCATTCCGATCAGGTAGCCGGGTCCTTTGGCGAACCCAATGAGCCTAAAAAGGAAACGAAGCTGAATAATCCGATTCAATTTGGGCAAGCTCGATTGCTAAAGTCTAAAAATAATTTGGATTCTTACCGTGCGGCCCGATGGACCGATCATAATGCGAAGATCGTAGGATCTTCTGTTGTCAAAATTGGTTGCGGGGGCCGGATTTGAACCGACGACCTTCGGGTTATGAGCCCGACGAGCTACCAGGCTGCTCCACCCCGCGACATCGTTTTTGACTGGTTCGGTAGAGTAGGGCTTTTCAAATGTGATGTCAACCTGGGGGCGTAAGTCTTTAAGGTGTATGGGATTTTTTCGAAGGTTGCTTAAGGGGTGGGCTTTCTTGGGGTGAGGACGGTAGAATTTTACATCTTTGATTAGTTTCAGGGGTTTACGGTCTAACCATTTTTGGCACTTAACGACCTTTCGTGACTTCGATTCTTGGTCAAATTCGCTCACGGCTAAATCAGGTGGGGCTCAGGTTCTATTGTAATGGAATGTATATTGAACTGGCATGACCTGCCCTTATGAGGGTTTCAACCGTACGGGGAGTGTCGAGTTGGGTTCAAAGCTTTTTTCTTCATTCATGTTAGCGGCTCTGGTTGCGGGTTCTGTGGGGCCTGCTTTTGCTCGGCCTGATTATACGCCGGCGCGAAAACCTACACGTGAATTTATTTGGACCAATGCTCGTGGGCTTATTGCCTCTTCGCTTTGTCGGGTGTCGACCGTCAGTGAAGCGGCTTTTGCTGTTGTGAAGCCTGCAGAAGGCGGGGACTCTGAGAACTTTCGTGTTCGTGGTGGTAAAAATGGGCGTGAGCTTGAGATTGAATCTAAAGTTGTCACCAACTCTCTCGTAAAGTTTGTCGACGGGCGACGTTTTGATAATTATGAAAGTGTTGAAGTCACCGGTGTTCACGTAGAGCCTGATGTTAGGGTTCGCGGTAAGGTGGCGCAGCGAAATGAGTTTGGTTATATTTATGATGAGTCGCTTGCGCCGGTGTCTGGATATACGTTTCAGATTACGGGTGAGCCCGCTCTTACGAATGGATCTAAATATTCAACCATTCATGAACTTAACACCAGTATAGTTAAAGCTTTTCTTCAGCCCGCCATGATGGGGCGGCGTTATTTGGTTTATCAATGTCCCAATGCAAAAAATCATTCTGAAAGAGATGAGTACCTCGTGTTTGATTTGTATTTGCCCGGGCAAACTCTGTCGGTTGCGCGTGTGGGCGTGGGGCCTGATACTTCTCTTTTTAGACATATCCGAACTTACAGTTCTGAGGCTGCAGCGGCTGCAATCATAGCTGAAGGCACTGCTCTTCTTTCTGACGCCGCTAAAAATGCAATTAAGTCCATGGCTGACTACGCCATGCAAATGTACCGAAAAGCGAGCGGCGAAGAAGAAGTTCCGGCCGAAGAAGTTGTGTCCGAAGAAGACGTTGAAGCCGATGACGGCATTGATTACTCGCAAAGTGATGCAAGCGATGAGCTTGCCGATTCGGCGCGTGAAGATGATGTGCCTGTGATCTTTGGGCAGCATGAGTTTAGAGTTTGTATTAACTCTGGCCCTTACCGGGTGCGTGGGTTAAACGCCGAAGGTCAAATCGACACCGACAACGTCTTATTTGAAGTTCCTCGCTTTGCCATTGCCAATCCTGTTCAATCTTTTGATGGGCCTTCTGAAAAGCGCCAGACTGTTCAAGGTCGCGAGATGGATTTTACGCTCGTCAAGTTTCCTGAAGTTCAAGGTGACCACAACATTGGCTGGGTTTCAACCGAGTACGTAATGCCGGCTTCTCACTGTGCAACTTATCAGCGATCTCTTGGATCTTCGCAGCCGCTTGTATGTATTCGCTCAGGTGATTTAAAAGTTTACGATGTAAACTCTAAAGGTGAGTTTAAGTCTAAAGACTTTAGAGCGGCGCAATTTGAAGAAGTCGCTTACAGAACCGACATCGACGCCGAGACTCGCACTCAAATCGTGGACGGCAAAGAAGTCCAGTACGCACCTGTTGTGTTTTTAAATCAGAACAATAAAATCGGGTGGGTTGCAAAGAAGTTTATTAAAACCAAAGGCTCTTGCGAACCTTATAAAACGGCCGGAACTCCTGAGCCTGGTGAAGAGCCCGAGGCTCCAAAAGTTGAGGGAGCACTGTTTCCTTCTCCCGGTCGCCCGACGGCTTCTTATATTAAAGGTGGCCCTGGTGCGGGTAAAAAATATTTCGGAGCTCTCAGAGACGGAAGGCTTCATGCGGCGGTTGATTTATTTAGACCTTTTAAAGACAAAGTTCAGGCGGTTATGGACGGGACTGTTTTGTTAGGTCCTTACGCCTTTTATCTTGGAACTTACGCGCTCGAAGTTAAACACTCAGACGGCAAAGTCATTCGCTACGGTGAAGTGACCGGCAGACTCCTTTCTAAAAAGAATGTTAAAAAAGGTGACGTCATCACGACGGTCGCACGCAATACAAGTGCTAAGCGAAGCTCTATGCTTCACTTCGAAATGTATAAAGGTACTAAGACCGGAACGCTCTCAGGTGGTGGAAAATACCAGAGACGTTCTGATTTAATGGATCCAACTGAACCTTTACGAAAATGGGAAAAAGCTCGTTTCGGGAAGTCATGGTAAACTTATGAAAACCTCACGTGTGCTGTTTATTTTAACCGGACTACTTCTACTGTCTTCGTGTTTACAAAAACCGAAGACTTATGAGTATCAAAACTTTAACCCGCTGACCGATAACACGGGCACGATCTCAGAAGACGAAGTGCCGCTTCTCCCAGCGCCTCCGGGTTCATCACCTGTGACTGAAGATCCAAAAAAGAAAAAGGATTTAGATAAGTCGGCTACCCAAGATGTACCTGCCGAGTCCGCAGATGAGTTAGCTGATCTTAAGAGTTTAAATTTTATGCTGGATATCTTGTTTGATTATTCAATCGGTATTCCTTCAAAAAACGTCGAGCTACTTGAGAAGTTCTTAGAAGCCTCGAATTTAAGTCCCTCGGTTGCAACCGAGTCGAATCCTTTTACCGGAAGCCTCACGCTGGTTCGTAATTTTAAAAACTTACGAGGCACACGTTACTTTTTGGCTCAGTACACAGGCGATGATCAAGATACAAAACCTAAAGACTTTGAACTTGAGCATATGTCATTTGAATTTCGTCCAGGGCCAAAATCTTTGGCTTTTGCTAAGAACGCGGTTCAAAAAAGAAACCCTCTCAATGGCAAACCCTATATCGAGCGCGAAAACCTCATCGCCTGGCAGCTTATGCGCGGCTACCATGTTTATGTCATGGTGCTTTCAGAAGATGATATCGACCATAACCCTTACAACGTCTACTTTCCAAGCGACGTTGGCACCATTAAGATTGCAATCGAAAAAGACCCACACGTCTTAGGTGACTTTTCAGAAGAGGATTATGGCGGTGATGACGAGTATGTCGAAGAGTAGGGCGCGGCCTAAGCCTGCCCACGCTTTTTTCGTTCGTCTAAATGAATCTTCGTCGTCTTATGACCGTGCTTATAGTGATGAGCACAGTTCTTTGAGCAGGTCTCGTACTTCGATTCTTTTTCTAAGCAGCGCGAGCAGACTCTTTCTTTAGTTCCACACTGTTTACAGTCGATCCACTCTTTAGCCGGCTGACCGCAGTGAGGGCAAAGCGTATAAGTTGCAGACGGCTTAAGCTCTTGATCAACGGCGACCCTGTGATCAAACACAAAACATTCGCCTTCAAAGTCAGCCTTGGGGAATTCGGCCAAATAATTAATGATGCCGCCTTCAAGTTGCTTTACTTGTTCAAAGCCCTGTTCTTTCATTTCTAAAATGGCTTTTTCGCAGCGAATGCCGCCCGTGCAGTAAATTAAAACCGGCTGGTCTTTTTTAACATTCGAGTTCTTAAGACGCTCCGGAAACTCCTGAAACTCTTCAATGTTAAAATCAATCGCATTTTTAAATTTACCTACTTCGACTTCGTAGCCATTACGGGTGTCGATCACTTGTACGTTTTCTTTTTTAAGCCACTCATGCCACTCGGCCGGGCTTAAGTGCGAATCAGTAGATTCAAAGGGCGCAAGATCTGGGCGACCAAGGGTTACGATCTCTTCACGAATTTTAACTCGCATTTGCCTAAACGGATTTTTCAAAGCGGGTGTATCTTTAAAAAATAAAGCGTCACCTTTAAAGGTCTCTTGAAGAAAAACCTTGTACTCAGCAACGCCTTCAGGAGCCCCAGCAACTGTGGCATTAAAGCCTTCGGTTCCAATCAAAAA
>CAZDFM010000230.1:0-5205 GCA_964504465.1 uncultured Pseudobdellovibrionaceae bacterium
AGGCTTTCAAGCCTTTAATGTTGCAATTAACTACAAAATTATTCTACGAAAACGTGGCAACTCTTGCGCTCGCATCCGCTAATATCAGATTGAGATAAAATAATTTGAAGGGGTTCAGAATGACTCGAAGTTTAAAAAATAAGCTTTCACTTGCGGCAGCTGTTGGTTCACTTTTTTTCGAATATCGCGGTAAACGCACTCTGGCTCTCGGCTTGGGTTTGCTTGCCGCAGGCCTTCAGTGGGACCCAACTCCCGAACAAAAACAAAAGGCTATGGACTTGATGTCGAAGGTGCTGCCACCGCAAGAACCTAGCACCACCGAAGGCGAAGAACTATCTTCCGCCGAAATTCACTCGGCGGTTTCTAGCTCACGACTGATGCATTAATTTTGGCGGGCGCTTAGAAGGGCCATGTTTCAGAAACATAGGTCTTCAACGAATTGATGGTGTGAACCTTTTGCTGTAGCAAAGTGTTAGCGACATCAAGGATCGAAATAAAGCCCATAACCGCTCCGCCCTTCATTACCGGCAGATGACGGAACTGACCGTTGTTCATCATAGTGAGACAGTCTTCAAGAGAACAATCGGGTTCAATTGAAGTGACTTGTTCTGACATGATCTCTTTAACGAGTGTCTTATTGGATTCTCTTTTAAGGAGCATAACTTTGCGAGTGTAATCACGCTCAGAAAAGATGCCTACGAGCTTCTTATTGTCGAATACCATCAAGGCGCCAACATCGTAGTGCGAGAGCATTTGGATTGCATCTAAAACCGTGTCGTTTGGACCAACGGTGATGAGTGGTTTCTCATTGAGCTTTAATATATCTTCAACTGTCTGGTGCATAGGCCTCCCTTAAACGTGCATGATTGCCTTGAACTCCAATAAGTATAGAACAAGACCTCAAAGCCTCAGAGAAAAATATGAACAGATCTTCAATGTTCTTCAATTGGGCCACTCAACCTGAAACACTCACGCACAAATTCGCGAAACGAAACATCCGGAACACACGCCGCGATTTTTTTCGCCCCAACCATTTCACTTGTTTCAATCTGAAACGAAATTTAATCGACCTTTTCGACTACTGCTTTACTTGCTGCGAGTTTAAACCGCATGAGAACGTGCGGCTAGGCTGCGAGTTTGAAACCGCAGCTTGGGCAGAATTTATGCTGTTCTTGAATGCCTGCTTCGCACTGAGGGCAAGACGTGCCGTCGCTGTCAGAGGCTTCTTCGGGGTCGACCATGTCGACTTGGCCTTTTTCGTTCCACTTGTCGACTTCGTGGATGACAGACCAAAAACCTACGATGCGTTCGAATTCGGCTTTGTCGTACTGTAAGAAAACTCCTGAATCCCTTGAGGCACGAGCTACAAAGAGGCCCTTTTTCTCAAGCAGATCTAAGTGAGTCGCCTTAAGTTCAATTTTAAATTTTTTCTTAAGTTCAGCCAAAACGTTATCGTAAACCAGGCTGACCGCACCTTTATGATTTACTTCTGCACCAGCAGCCATCAGGACAAGCGCTTTTGCAACTTTATAGGCCAAAGGATCAACATAAATGATTTCGGCTTTACCACCCTTGTACAGGTTGTACTGGTAGAAGTCCGCAAAGTCTTCGATGAATTGAATGTTGTGAACTACTGCTTTTTTTAATTCCTCTTCGCCTTCTTCGTTTTTTTCGACCTTCAGTGTGAGGTGGCCAATTTTAGTAAGCAAGTCTAAGAGCGATCGCATCCGCTGAGGCGACTCAGCAAACAATCGCGCGGTATAAAGTTTTAATACTCCCCAATCAACTTCGTATTCGTTTTTCTTATCGGGGTTGGGTTTGCCTGTGTGGCGGGCAACAAGATTAAGGAGTGAAAAGATTCTTGGTAGCGAAATCTGAGGGCAAGGACTTTTTTCAGTTTCAATCTTGACCGAACGCAAAGTCTGTCTCGACTGACGAGTTTCATCAACTAAGCTTTTAACTAAGAGCTTCATTCCCGGAGGAGTTTTTTCGAACTGCGCTTTAAGAAGTTCGGCAGGCACTTCCATAACTTTGGTTTCTTGCAAAGCCTCAGCAGTGAACATCTGCTTCGCATTTGAAAACAAAGCCTGCTCGCCAATTACCTGTGAAGGCCCAAGCTGAGTCACTTCAAAACGTTTACCGCCTCGATCAACAGTCAGCGCTAAACGACCAGACTGAATCACATAAATAAATTGGGCGCTATCACCCTCTTTAAAAATGAACTCACCCTTTTTGAACCTCTTAGTATTGTCCAAATCCGCCTCCGACTGTACCCTCACCTATCGGTCACCCCCCGCCAATTTATAAGACCAGACCTCCCCAAAATCACCCCACCAGCAAAACCCTAGACCTCCGACCGTCTCACGTTGGTACTTGTTTACGCACGTGCCTCGCCACTTTCCTCAGATCCACTTTGCGAACCGTCCCCACTTACTCATCCTTATTCTCAAACTCACCCTTGAGGAACGACTTGGGTATCGGTCACGTCCTCTCAAGTTCTCTCTCATGTCCCTCGCAGCTCCCTTGCAACTTCCTCCCAACCCGTTTCCGTTGCACGCTTAAGCGACCGATACCCCAGTATCTCTCGCTTTCTAATCCGCTCCGACCTTCGGATGTTTTTATGATTTTCCAACCCCCTTCTCGAAACGAAACAAATTGAACCGAAACTAAATCTTGCACTGACCTGACCCACTCCCTCACATCTGGATTAGCTCGCAAAACCGATCCAGCACACAAGAAAGGTTTGGGGTATGGGTCACTCTCAGCAAATGTTTTTAGATAAACCACACTGGCGCTTTCGCCACACGCACGGCGGTACGCTCCGGCAAAAACGAAGGGGCCGAAAAGCGCGACCGATTTCCAATAAAACACCGATCCATTTAGTGTTTAAAGCGGATCGAACCAACCTCAAGCGTGGATTTCGGTCTCCGCTTGGATTTATCATCGTGACCGATACCCTTAAAAAGTACTCGAAGAAGTTTTTTGTGAAGGTAGAGCAAGCGGCCTTTTTCGCGGGTGGTGATTGGGTGGAAAGCTTTTCGGGTGCTTCGGGATTATGTACGGCTCAATCATCTCGAGTCGATTAAGAAAATCGCCTACCGAAAAGAAAGGCTTCGGGGAATGCTCGCACACGAGTACGGGCTTTTATGGTCATGAGTTCCTCCACCCAGCAGCTCCGACCGTCAGGACATTGCCATCCATGCATCCGGTGGGGTGATGATTTTTCGTAAGTTCATGTCGAAGACTGCGATCGTGAAGTCGGCGATGCAGGCTTCTTCGCCTTTCTCGTTGAGCATGCTTTGTTTGATGTGGGCGATTTTTCCGGTGAAAGGTAAAAATTCGGAGCGGATTTTGACCCGGTCGCGGGCTTTCAGTTCGCGGTTGAACTTTATATGCACCTCTAAAATTACGGGGCCGATCATATCGCGTTGAATTTCGCGAAGGCCTACACCGCGGTCTGAGATAAATTTCCAGCGCGCGTTCTCAAATAGCCGTAGATAGACGGCGTTATTTACGTGCCCAAAGACGTCTAAGTCGGTTTCTTGAATTACGATATCCATTTCAAACACAGCCATGGCTAGCTCCCAGCGTCATTATGCAGTCACACCTGCTCCGAAATCAGGCTTCGCTGCCCTCTCGAAATAGAGTGTGCTAGATTGTAAAAGCTTAGGTGACCCTTCCCTAGCATTCAAGCTGCTCGTAAGGATATTGAGATGAGTTCAAATATTATATTTTCGATCATTGGTTTAACCGCGGGTTTAGTTTTAAGCCTAGGCGGAGTTTGGTGGAGTCGTCGAAGCCAACGCAGAGCGATCGAGAAGCAAGCCGAAGAATTAGTACTTAAAGCCGAAGAAAAGGCGATCCAGGACGAAGAGGACGCGCAACTTGCGGCCCAAGAGTATGAAGAAAAAGCTTGGGGTTTAGTCGAAAACGAACTGGCTCTTAAACAAGAAAAAATTATTGCTCTCGAACTTGAAGTAAAAGAACAAGAAGAAGTCCTCGACGAAAAAGCGGAAGAACTGCAAGAAGTCTTAAAAAAGAAACAGTCACTGTTGCAAAGCCACGAAGACCGCCACCGGCACAAAGAAACTCGTTACAAAGAACTTCAAGCAAAACTGCATGAGCTACAACAAAAGTGGATCGAGCGTTTGCTACCCCTCGCTCAAGCAAAGCCTGAAGACATTAAAGCAGAAATTCAAGAAAGCTATCTCAAGCTTGTTCGCCGCGAAGTTGAGCTCGAAAAGCAGGCCACCGAAGAAGAAGTTTCTCTCACGCTCGAGCGCGAAGCTCGCCGCATCTTGACCCTAGCCATTAATCGTTTCGCCCGTCCCTACTGCAGCGAACGTGGAATCGGAAACGTGGAGTTTCCTAATCCTGACGTCATGAGACGAGTACTTGGGCCGAACCGCGAAAACATCACCTATGTTGAAAAAGCCTGTGGAGTCGACATCACGGTTAACGAAGAATATATGACCGTGAGTGTTCTTGGGTTTGATCCGGTTCGCCGAGAATTGGGCCGTGCTTCACTCGAAAAATTGATTCACGAACGCAATGTGGATCAAAAACGCGTCGATGAAATCGTTGCCAAAACCAAACGCGATCTTTTTAAGCGCATCCGTCAAGATGGCGATCAGATTACCCGTGAACTCGCACTTAAAGATGTACACCCCGAAGTTCGCAATATGATGGGAACACTTCGCTACCGTTATTCATTTGCCCAGAATCAGTATTTCCACTGCGGTGAAGTGGGTTGGCTTTGTGGACTGCTCAGCAGTGAGCTTGGCCTTTCTACAAAAATGGGTCGCCGAGCGGGAATGCTTCATGACATCGGCAAAGCTATGGATCATAGCCGAGAAGGTGGCCATGCGGTTATTGGCGCAGATTTTATCGAGAAACACCAAGAGGCGGCTGAAATCGTACACGCGGTCAGAGCCCATCACTTTGACGAAACACCTTCGACTGAACTCGCGTACTTAGTGATCGCTGCCGATGCGATTTCGGGAGCGCGCCCGGGTGCACGTCGCTCGACCGTTGATTCCTACACACAAAAAATGGCCGACCTTGAAAAAATCGGAAACTCCTTTGATGGTGTTCTTTCGACTTATATCTTAAGTGCGGGTCGCGAGGTTCGTATCATCGTCGATTCGCAACGCTTAGATGACTTAGGAGCATTAGATCTAAGTAAAAAAGTGGCGCAAAAAATCG
>CAZDFM010000231.1:0-5199 GCA_964504465.1 uncultured Pseudobdellovibrionaceae bacterium
GTTTGCGCCAACTGCCATATCACTGGTGGGCACTAAGTTGACCTCATGATAAACTTTGGGCCGATCCCAATCTCCTGGAGTGTACGTTGGAGAAGTGTCGTCGGCTTTTAGGAAAAACATATAAGGATCTGGTGCGACCGAAGTTCCAATCGCGATCCCCGTTGGCGTAATATTCATAATTCGTGTTCCGCCCGCCGTCATGGCGAGAGTGTTCGCACCAAACGAGTAAAGCCCAGTATCTAAATCACCGTCGAAGGCGTAACCCGGAAGCGCGTTAGTTCCGGCAAATGCAGGAAGCCCAGCAGTCATCGCAACTGAACCGTCTCTTCTAAAGTCGCCAGAGCCTGCCCCACCGGATGTGGTGATTCCGGCGATTAAAGTGTCGATGTATGATTTGTTGGTGGCATCGGTTCCCGCAACCGGGGCTGCGATATTTTGAATCACCCGCCCCGAAGTAATGGTCACGTTTGAAATAATCGCGTCACCGAGTACATGAAGTTTTGCACCAGGTGAAATCGTTCCTATTCCGACATTTCCCGAACTCTTAATGATGAGCGGAGTACTTTCGACACCTGAGCTTAAATTTCTAAATTGTATATCGGCATTTTCGCTTCCTGTTAGAGCCGAAGTTTGTAGTGCTATGATCTCGGCAATGCTCTTAAAGTCTGAATTGGTTGAAGTTTCAGTTTGAAAAGATATTCCGGTCCCTAAACCGTCCGCGCCCGCACCACCACTATAACTAGTTCGAATTCTTAATGGAGCATAGATGCCGGTATTGGAGTTTTGATTTCTTTGAATAATGGCAACGTCTGAGCTTTGTGTATGTAAAATTCCAGAAGGAATAGTTGTGCCAAGCCCTAAGTTACCCGAAGAATCTAAAACCACACGGACGGTTCCGCCCGTAGACATTGCGAGCGTGTTTGCTCCATAAGAGTAAATCCCAGTATCTACGTCGCCGCCGAAATTAATCCCAGGTAACGCGGCTGTACCCGCAAAAGCTGGAAGACCCGCAGTCATAGTAACAGAGCCGTCCTTTTTAAAATCTCCCGAGCCTACCCCACCAGAAGAGGTGACTCCTGCGATAAGTGCATCAACATAAGTTTTGTTAGCGGCATCCCCGCCCGCAACTGGTGCGGCGATATTTTGTATCACTCGTCCAGAAGTTATCGTCACTTCTCCAAGAATACTTTTACCTACCACATGAAGGTTTGCGTCTGGTGCAATTGTTCCGATTCCTAAACCGTCTTCGGTGACACGCATGATTTCGTTGTTACCGCTAAAAAATTGCTGGCTGCCTGAGCGGAACTTGATCGGCTCTGTGCTTTCGCTCCACATGTGGATAGGCAATCTTGAATAAATAAAGGCTTCGCCAAGATCTAATGAATTATAACTTCGCCCGCTTGAGTTTACACCCATTGAAATTTCGCCCGTGTCTGACTCGGCCATAAATTCGGCCATCGCGTGGTTTCCGGTATCGGTGTTTTTGACTTTGATTGTTGTGGGGCTGTTTTGTGTATGAGTTAAATCAAAATCTGAGGTCGGAGCAGAAGTAAAAAGCCCCAATCTTCCGTCTGAATCAAGAGTTAAACGGCGTGCGCCACCTGTTGACATCGCAATTGTATTTTCGCCCGCGCGAAAAATCCCCGTGTCTAAATCCCCAGAGAAGGTGTAACCCGGAAGAGCGGCCGTCCCTGCAAAAGCTGGTAAGCCCGCTGTCATGGGAATCGATCCGTCTTTCATGAAGTCGCCAGTTCCACTTGAACCACCGGCAGAAAGAGTCACCCAACTTGAACCATTATAATATTTAAGTGCATTACTTGCGGCCGAATCAAAAAAGATATCACCTGCTGCAGGTGAGGCCGGAGTTGTAGTCGGAGTAAAACGTGCAGCCCCCGTAACCTGAAGCGGTCTTGCGGGTGTATTGGTTCCAATCCCTACGTTTCCGCCCATAATGGCCATCGAGTTAGCTTGCGACATTGTGTAGCTCTGAGAGCCGTCTAAACTCATAAGCATACTGTAGGTACCCGTATTGGACCACGAACCACTACCAAACATAATACTACGACTTTGCCCGTCGAAATAAGCCATGTTCGCGTTTGCACTTCGCAAAGCGGTTCCTGCTCCCTGATTCCCAAAGGCGACATTAATCGAAACATCTGACGATCCATTACCGCGAGAGGCTCCCCCATTTAGGTTGAGAGTTCCTCCGTCTAAATTCGCATTTGAGCCAGGTGCTCCAGCTTGAACAGATAAATCCTGACCACCATTTGCGGCCACGGAATTTGCTTCCATGCCGATTGTGCTTGCACCCGCACCACTTAAAGAGAGCAAGTAACTTGGAGTTGCTGTGCCAATACCCAAATGTCCTGAAGGATTAATACGAACTCTTTCTTCTCCACCCATGGTAAACGCCATTGTGTCGGTGGTTGGAAAGTAAATTCCTGTATCGCGGTCTAGGTGCGCCGAAAATGCTGGCACGGTGACCGATCCGTTGTGGTAGGAATGAACCCCATTATCAATCAAGTCTACGCCACCTCTTTTGAAAGCTCTCGTATTCGCAATATTGATGTCGCCATTAACACTTAGAGCAATTCCCGGATCAGAATCTCTTCCGATTCCAATAGAGCCGCTCGAGTCGATCATCAAGCGTCTTACACCTGATGTAGACATCGCGAGGGTATTTGCACCGGGAGAGTAGATCCCCGTATCTAGATCACCACCGAAAGTATAACTCGGAAGGGCCGCTGTGCCCCCTGCAAAAGCTGGAAGGCCGGCGGTCATGGTGACCGAGCCATCTTTTTTGAAGTCGCCTGGTCCGCCTGCAACTGAAACACCTGCAATAGCGGCATCAACATAGGCTTTGTTTGCCGCATCTAAAGTCGCGGTCGGATTAGAGAGATTTCGAATTTGTCCTGCAGTGACCGATACCCCACCGATTACCGCTGAAGTGCCCGTGATTGCATCGACGTTGCTGATACTATGACCGTCTAAATTTAAGGAGCCCGTCATAGAGAGCGAACCATCACGAAGCAAGTAATCACCTGCACTCATGGTCGCCATCGAAGTTAAACCTAAATCGGCGCGGGCGTCGGCCGGTGAACGCATCACCAGATGCGAACCGTCAGAACCCAAAAGATACTTTTCAGTTGAGCCTGGTACAATGCTTGAGATTTCAGTGAGCTGTGGATCGCCGGCTTGTTTTGCGACAAAACTATCGTATTCGGTTTTAGTAATTGTACCCGAAATTACTCCGGCGCCTGATGCCAAAGGAACGTTCAAGGTATGAACATTACTTCCAGAAACCCAGTTTGGCATTGTGCCGCTCGTACCAACGCTGCCGAAAGCTTGCGAGTTTCCGGTTTCGCCGTTGAAGGTCGAAAGTCCCGCTCCCGAAACGCCTAAAGTTTGCCAAGCGGTTCCGTTACAAAATTGTAGGCCGCCATTATAACGAATGGTTCCGATATAATTTGAGCCCGAGCAAGTTTCGTTTCCGTCACCAATCCGGATTGAACCCACAACATCAAGTCGAACACCTGGAGATACCGTTCCAACACCCACTCGGCCGCTATCATCAACAGTTAAACGTTCAGCTCCGCCGGTTGACATCGAAATTGTATTGGCACCTGGAGAAAAAATTCCGGTGTCGGTGTCAGCTAAAAACTGAAAGCCCGGATAGCTCGCTTGACCACGGACGGCTCTAAACCTAGCGTCTGAAATCACTTGGCCCCCACCAACAGTCCACATGCCTGCTAATGTGCTAGTTCCGTCGGCTTTTAAATAAGAAGTATTCGAAGTTGTAGTAACTGCGCCAACTAAAGAATCAACATAGGCTTTGTTTGCGGCATCAGTTGATGCCACCGGAGTTGCTAAATTTGAAATTGTAAAGCCACCTAAATTAAGCGAACCCGTCATTGCAAGGGTTCCGTCGCGGCGGATGTAATCGGTCGCGTTTGCTTTGGCATTAAAAATGTCATAGTCAGCTTTTGATAAAAGGCCAGCTGCAACCCCTGCAGTTGAAGCCATCGGAATATTTAACGTATGAACGTTTGTGGCCGATGCCCAATTTGGAATGGAACCTGCTGTACCAAGCGCACCAAATGCTTGTACGCCGCCTGTTTCACCATTGAGCGAAGTTAAACCACTTGCACCCGAAGCCGCACCCGTGCTGATTGTTACGGTTGAAGTTCCGTTATAGTATTTTATTTCGTTTGAAGTTGAATCATACCAAATTTGTCCAGGCGTTGGAGTCGCTGGAGGAGCAGCAGTAGTAAAACTAGGGAGCGTTGTAGCACCGTTTGCAGAACGAGTTACGTAGTCAGAGCTTGTACCACTAATAAGCGACAAAAGTTTTGTGTAGTTAGTGCCTGCAAAGACACTCACTAAATTGGCTTGGGTAAGATTCGCTATAGCGTTGGTCTGTAAAAAGTCGGCCGCAGATTTTCCTTGAAGACTTGTCGCATAGCTTGCGTACGGAACCGACATAACATCAAGATCATCGTTTAAAGTAATCAAGCCAACGCCGGAGTTATCATCGAAGGTCATTCGAATTTTTCGCTGATGTCCTGGAACTGGGTCATAGGTTGTTCCGGTTCCACAAGTCAGACCCGTGATATTGGTGGCCGTGTTATCCATGACACTTGAAAGCAAACTGATATCTTCAAAGCCACTGCCCGTGCGCGCACCGTCCCCGATGCGAAGAGAAAACACACCACCCGAATCGGTCATGTCGAGGTTATGAGTCTCTTCGTACAATACGCAATCATTTGTGGGAGATAAAATTTGAACGCGAAAGTCGACATTGCTTTCTTCAAGCGGAGTACCGCCCGGTTTTAAAATTTTTCCGGAGTAAACAAAAGATGCAGGTGCAGCATGGGCTTTAAGACATAGACCCAAACCTAACAATGCCACGATGAAAAACTGTCTCGCCCTGATACCCAAAGTACGTCCCGGAAGAAATCCTAATCAAAGGCTCTTCGGTCAATTAGTTGATATGTCTGAGTATTATGAGAAAATCTGCACGAGATTAGACTAAAGTGAGAATAAGCGCGGGGCTTGTCTGCCGCGATTGGTGCGACAGATAACACCATGACGCTACTTGAGCACCATGATGATGCCGTACCAATGACTGATAGGAGTATCGATAGTTAATGTCACGGATTGAACTCCGCTCAGAGCTTTTTTGATATTTCGATCGACGGC
>CAZDFM010000232.1:0-5179 GCA_964504465.1 uncultured Pseudobdellovibrionaceae bacterium
ATGTAGATCGAAGAGTGAAAAACGCTGTTCAATTTGACTTAAAAACAGCACCAAGAGCCCCAATGCTCCACCTAATAAAAAGCCGTAAAAGGCACAGTCATGAGCCTTTGTTGACTTTGCTATGTGGACAGGTTTGTCTTTCGAATCAAGATGCGAAAGCTGATCTATATTTCGAGGGTGCACCCGTAACTCGTGCAGTTTTGTCAGAGCCTGCTTGAGAGCGGTGTTTCCTACAATTAAGGCATTTACCGTATATTCTTTGAGCATCTAGCCCTCCTTCTTTTTAGTCATGCAACCAGTGCTCGCGTCGTCAACCTCGAGCTGGTGATCAATCTTGGGGTTATATGCCTGAACAAAGGCATTTCTAAAAAAGCCCGTAATGGTCTTCCAAGTTTCGACTGAAAAATTATCGTAATGTTTTTCGAACTCCACTTTGGTTGCCGTTCGGTCTTTGGGATAAAACCTCACGATAAAGTTTGCTAGAGCAAGCGCCTGCTCAATGAAAAAGTTCGAGACGCTCGAATACTTTTCTCCTGTGTCTCTAAAATCAAGATTTTCGAACACGGGTTTTACGTAACCTTTTAAGCAGTTGTCGTTTCCGGCTGCTTCAGTCGACAGGCTGAGCTTTCCGTCGGCGACGTCAAAGTTCATATAGTAGCTAAAAAAAGGATTCAGCAGTTCGAGATTATCCAACACCAAATTGGCATCGAGATTAAACGGCATTGGCTCTTGATTAAGGTTGAACTCCGAAAAGAGTTTGATATTTCCGCTATTAGGAACAATGGCGGTCAGATCCAAACTCGTCGGAAGTTTTTTATCATGCTCGAGACCATTGGTGATATTTTCGGCAATCATCTCAATACGGTTGATACTCAAATCAATTGGAGGTTTAGCTGCAGGATTTAAGAACCGCACCTGAGAATTATGAATTCGGACTTCTTCGATCGTCAGTGGAAAAAGCGCATCTGCAGTGGGAAGCCAACCTTTACCACCACCCTCAGCACCCGTCTGAGTGTACTCACTGGCCGGATCGTGGACTAAGTTCACCGTGGCATTGTTAATATCCACTTTTCCTCTTAAATTCCCTTTTAATAGAGGCTTCCAAAAGACTCTAAAATTCATAGAAGAGATCACAAGATACGGAGGCTGATCCACTCTAATCTTGTCGAGACTTTCGGCCTTTCTTAGGACAAGACCGTCAATGGTGTAGCTTCCAAGCATGAGCGTAAGACTTAGGTCATCAATCTGACCAAAATATCCAGCAACGCCGTTCTTAAGCGTTTTATTGATGTACCACTTGCCTACCGGAGGCATCGCCAAACGAATTGCAACCAAAAGCAAGATAATTCCCATGATGACATAAGGGACTTTGGACCGAGTTGTGCTTAATTTACGAAGTAGGTTCACAGATAGCTCCACTGAAACTGCATTATTAATGGCAGTATCATAGAAGACACTCATTAAGATTAGGTCTTTGCATTTCAGAGTATATGTTTAAATTTCTTAACAATGGCGGAGTGAGATTTCTAGACCTGTAGAAATTAACACATTTACTTAATTGTTGGTTGAAGAGATCTCGGCGAAGTCCAGCTATCTTGGTTACATCAGAATAACTTTTGATCACGAGAATACTATCTCAGACGGGTCAACTAACTAAGGAGTGATAAATGGCACAAAATACACAAATTCAGACAGGCGTACCTTCAGTTGAAAAATCTAAACAAGAGTTTAAATCTTCAATGAACGGTTCGAAGTCTCAATCTTCTCAAGCTGATACTCTTAAGTCTCAAGCTGAAACCGTAATGAGTGATCTTACTGAGCGCGTTGGTGATCTTACCACTCGTGTAAAAGACATGTCGTCTCACCTTGCTGATGAGTCAGTAAGCATCGTGAAACAATATCCGTTTCATACAGCAGTGGGTGCCGCAGTAGTGGGTTTCCTTGCTGGCGCATTCTTAATTCGTCGCAGATAATTTGAAATTTTGATTCGACGTAGCCTCGGCTACGTCGGTCTTCTCGAACGCTTCGGTGTTGAGTCCATCGAAGCTTTTGAGAAGACAAACAAAAATAAAACAAAAAATCCATCACTTTGGGGTCGTTCATGTCAGTCAGTCGCCATCTTACGAGTTTCGGTAAATTTTATGTCAACCGTACTATTTTAGGAATTGGAGGCGCGATTGCGGTCGAATCTCTGGCCATGAAAGCTTTAGGACACGCTAAGTATATGCCATTTTATATGTTCTATTTGGTGGGATCGACAGTGTTACTCATTATGGGTATCACCGGATTTATCTTTACTGGTGCGATGATTGCGTTTCAAGGAGTGAGCAGCTTTTCTGACACTGGCCTGCTCGCAAGTACAATTTTAACTGTGATTGGTGGCGGTGCGAAGCTCGCCTTGTTTTTATATATTCGTCGCCAAGAAAAAAAGGCCCGGGTTCTTCATGAATCACTTAAAGCCGTAGGAAGTATTGCCGAGACATTTATCACAAGTTTTGTTCGCGAGCTTCAACGTGAGCAAGGCCAAATCATGAATAATGTTATTGAGAAGCACCCCGAGATTTTGACGGCGTTTAATTCTTTTCAGACGGCTCCTCAACCCGATAATCACCACCTACACTAAATCCGATTCGGTAAGATTCATCGATCTTGTTATAGGTCAGAATCTTTTCGCCGTAGCCTCTAAAATACTGCATAAAAATTCCGGGAGATGAATCGCTCCCAAAAAAGCGATATCTTAGCCCAAGTTCGACGCTTGTTCGACTGAGGTCCTCTCCCCAATCGCCGCCCGTGTAGACACGCATATAGAAATCTTGCGGAGCATAGAGGATCTTGAAAATATCTTTGAGCTGCAGTTGAAGCTCGAAGGGACCAACGTATTTGGTAAAATCTCGGTTGGCTTTCTCTTTGTTAAAATAATATTTGGTGTTGAGAGAGGTAAAGAACCTTCCCCGCCAGATAAACCGAGCAAAGACCGCATCCACAGTTCGCGATTCGGGTTCGCTCTGACCGTTCGACATATGCACATAACCCGCTTCGATGTTTTGGACATAATTCCAGGTCTCAGTATCAAACCTGTAAAACAAATCCGGCATAAAATTTACATCCGAAAACGGAGAAGATTCTTCTTTATAGAGCTCCCAAAACATTCTTTGGGTGTAGCCAAAGTAGGTTGCGTACTCTTTAAAAAGTCGAAACTGAAAACTAAGCTGAATTTTTGTATCGGGTTCGCCGGTAATAAAATACGTCTGCTGATATTCACTAATCGCCAGGGCGTCGTACTTTTTATTTCGGTCGTCTGAAGGCACTTCGACTTGGGTTTCGTTATTGGGGTCTTCTTTTGGTGGAAGCCCATCTTCTTCGTCTGCAAGAGCGGATTGAAGGGAAAAGATAACACAAAAAATAAGGAGAATGTTTTTCACAAAAGTTTCGATTCAGTTTTAGGATCCGATGCGGTCACTGAGCGTGCTGGCGCGGCTCCATTGGTTAAGTGCGGTTTCACAGGCATGTCGAAGTTCAGGATCCATTGAACTTTCAGACTTTTCGAAGTGAGATTTTAGAGAATCAACTAAGGATTTGTAGTCGGCGTCCTCGTCAGAAATCATTCCGCCTTGCTGAGTGAAAGCCCAGATGTAAGCACACGAAGACCAAGGAGCGTACTTCGGGTAGGCAAAACCCATTTCTAAAACATCTAAGAAGTTCTTCCAATCAAACCATTTTGAGAGTGGATGACTCCAATTGCGCCAGTGAGTAAGGCTAAGGGCTGCTTCGATTGCGACCAGTGGCTGGGCGCTTTCTGGGGTCATCATGGCGGCCATTCGATCTGCGCGTTCCAAACTAAACTCGCCCAGTCTCATCAGCGCAATGCTTGCGAGATCTCGGTTAAGTAAAAATGGGCTTTCGTTTTCGATAATCGCAAGTGCACGATCGGGGCGTTGTTCTTCGAGACGAAATACATCTTCTAGATAATTCACACCCTCAAATAGAGCTTCAGGAAAGGGGTAATATTCCGAGAGGTTTTGATCAAGAAGTGCAGTAAATTCGCGGCCGATGAGAAACTTGGAGCAGAATTTGTTTTCTTGAAAAAGCATTTTAAGGATCTCGGACTGCCGAGGACTCAAAGTAGCTGTAACCGGTTCATGCATCACGAGACTCCAATTCTTTCCAAGTGGCTGCACCATTTTTTAATTCGAGGTATCCGGGTTCATCAAGCCAGGTGCCAAGAT
The DNA here is from genome assembly GCA_964504465.1 of uncultured Pseudobdellovibrionaceae bacterium. Lineage (GTDB taxonomy): Bacteria > Bdellovibrionota > Bdellovibrionia > Bdellovibrionales > UBA1609 > CAZDFM01. The sequence goes on from CAZDFM010000232.1 coordinate 4,227, forward strand.
TCCAAGATTCTGCCCCTGACGTCAACTTATAGTGGTCTCTTACGTGAACATGTCCAGAAATAATCAAATCGAATGCCTTTTCAGCAAAGGCCTTTTCGGCATGAAGATGGATTTTGGCTCGAGCCTGATCGTGAGTAATTTTTTTAACCTCACTTGTGTAAGCCCGGCTTTTGGACGAAGACCTTTTTCCAATCTCGGCCACTACTGCCCCTGGCAGCTGATGAGCTAAAAACTTAAGCGGAGGAGTTCTTAAGAACCAGCGTAAAAACAAGTAGCCTTTATCGTCTGGGTCCATTTGATCGCCATGCTCAAGCCTTAAAGTTTTTCCATTTACCTCGAGATAAACAGCCTCAGAATAAACTTTAAAGCCCAACTGATCTTGCCAAAATCCCCTAAGATGAAGATCGTGGTTTCCTTCAAAATAACATAGCTCAACTAACTCTTTCTTGAGCCGCCTTAATTCTTCGATGATCGGCTGGTACTCTTTTATGAAATAGCCGTGATTCCCAATCCAAAAATCAAAAATATCACCCATAAAAAAGATGTGGCTCGTCTCATTTGCTCTGATATTTTTTAAAAAATTGAGTAAGCCAGTAGCCTTGGGATCAGCCATGTTTTGAATATGTAAATCTGAAATAAAGAGGGCGGACTTCATCCTCCTCACCCTATCTCAAAATCTCAGGTTTTTCGATGAGTAAAAAAAAGCTCGCGTGGTTGCGCGAGCTTTTTCTGTTCATTTGTGAATGAATCTTTTACGTATTTGGTTGGTCGCGGCGTTTACGTAGGTAAGAAGGAATATCTAAGTTGTCGCCTTCAAATGGAGACTTCGCAATTTCTTGCGCCATTTTACGAGCGGCTGCCAAAGTGTCGTCTTCTTCTACGTTCATGCTAAGTTGCTCATGCTGAGCCGGCCTTGTCGACTGACTCTCACGGTAAGCTTTTGCTTTTGCGAG
>CAZDFM010000233.1:0-5177 GCA_964504465.1 uncultured Pseudobdellovibrionaceae bacterium
GCGACGCGGTTTCTGACCGTGTTTTTAAAACTGTGATTTTTAAAGATGAGGATGTCAAAAACCTTACAGAGATTTCACCTAAGACCAACGTAAATCCGAAAACTTTAGAAATCTCTTTTGATCGAACTTGTAACTTTGCATGCTCGTATTGCAATGTCGATTTTTCGACGACTTGGTTGAAAGATCTAAAAACTCATGGACTGTATGAGAATTTAAAGACGTTTGATTCTTACACCTACAAACACTTTGGTTCATCATCGCATATAAAAGATCGCGACAAGAATCCTTATATCAAAGCCTTTTGGAAATGGTGGCCAGAATTATCTGAGAGCTTAGAAGAGCTTCGTATCACAGGTGGCGAACCATTGATGTCACCAGACGTGTGGAAGTTATTTGATAATTTTATCGCGAACCCACGTCCTCAGCTTCGCTTTGCTGTGAATTCAAACCTAGGCGGAAAAGACGAGCTCATTGAAAAGCTTATCGAGAAAAGCAAAAGTATTCCTCATCTTGAGATCTACACCAGTAACGAGGCTTTCGGCGCTGATGCAGAATACATTCGAGACGGTTTAAAATATGACAAATGGAGATCAAACGTTCTCAAACTCATTGAGCATGGGAACATTAAGCAGCTCAATTTGATGATGACTATTAATTCACTTTGTCTCTTTACCATCACTGATTTGTTTGACGACATTCTTTCTTGGCGCGCAACTTACAAAAGAAAGTTCGCAGTTTGGACTCTCAATATTTTGCGCTTTCCGAGCTTTATGAGTCCGTTACTTTTACCTACGGAGATCAAACAGGAGAGAGCCAAACACTTACGCGAGTGGCTTGATGCGAATAAAGCTAATGCTTGGCTACACGAGATGGAGATTGCCGCAGTCGATAGGCTGATTTCATATCTCGAAGTTGTTGAGACTGCACATTCGCGGGCGAGCTCAGTTGCTCACCAACAGAGCGATTTTAAAAGTTTCTTTACTCAGTATGATACTCGGCGAGGAAAAGATTTTAAGAAGACCTTTCCGCAATTAGCGGCCTGGTATGAGTCGCTGCAAATCCTTTAAATAATAATTGTACAGGCTCGAGGCACGAGTGCAGGCCAGGTAAGAGTAAACCATGAGTTTCTCACTGCCTTTACCTGAGTGCGTGAAAAGATGTTTTAAATCTTTGCTTGAGAGCTTCATGCTGCGGCGACTTTTAGCCCCATGAAGCCATGCTCTCTTATAAAAAGTTTTTAGATCGTGATGAGCGTGATGATTCAGACTTAAGTTCTCGATGACTCGAGAGGAATGCCCTTGTTTCCAGTGAGCCATTAAAAACTGTTCTTCTTCGCCTCCGAAACCGTTTTCAGTGGGAAAGGCGACCTGCCGTGTTTTTCTGTTCAGCTTTAGGCTCATATTTCCAGAGACAAGCATGTCGTTATATTTTCCGATAACTTCGGGGTTTCGGTGTTTCTCCATCCATAAGCGAGCCACTTGATTGTATGCGCGGCCCGCAGCACTACAGTCGTCAGTCGAAGAATAAAGGCCGCCTAAAAATTCGATACTTCCGAGCGCATTGTGAAAAGAGTCGAGCCGTTTTAAGAAGCTAGCGTTAGGGAAGCTTACATCCTCGTCAATGAACAAAACGATTCCTTCAGGACCGTTTTTAATGATCCAGTTTTTGCCTTCTCCGAATTGGGCTTCGGGAATAAGGGTCCAAGATTTTTTGTTCTTTGCGTAGGGGTTGAAAAATCGGCGATTCAAACTTTGATCAATATCGGCTAATCGAGTCTGAGGAACTGCGATAAAAATTTGATAGTTGGGATGGTCTTGAGAAATAACCGACTCGAGCGATTTATAGAGATGCTTTTTTCGTCCACCCGAAGAAATTAAAACAGAAATCGCGGCCATTTTTTTGCATCCTTTGAGCAGCTCTCGTAGAAGTCGACCATCTCAGGAAAACTCTTTTTGAAGTCGAGGTCACGTCTTTTATCACATTCGCGAATCATCAAAAAGAAATCTCGTCTCATCCACGTCTTTTTTAAACCGTTCCAAGGGTTTTCGTTTATCAGTTTTCTGAGCCTTTGCAGTTTTACAACCTCATCGGCAGCTACGATAGGCTCATTCTCTAAAATCCTTATCGCGCCATCAAGATAAGTGGCAAATGCGGGCGGTAAGATTTGGATCGAAAGGTGTTCGGGGTTACGCAAGTAGGGCGTATCAAAAGCAATATGATGCTCGGGAAATTGTTTTCTGAGCTCGACAATTCTTTTGAGAAGTTCAGGAAGCTTGGCGAGGGAAAGCGCATTTACCGTGACCATAAAAGAAAAGGTAAAGGGCGGTTTAACCTGTTCGAGGCAAAGCTTTACGTTGTTCCAAAAAAGTGATTCGTCTAAGCCATACCGGATGTATTCAGCTTGCGGACCCAAACAATCAATACTTGCGTAGAGGGTCGTAGACTTTAAATTTGGAGAAGCCCGGTTCAAGCGGGAAATAAGATCCAGCACAAGTTTCTGAGGCACCCCAAGGTTCGAATTAATTGCGAAGTTAAGCTGCCTAAGATCTTTTGTGGCGAGCGAATCAAGCAAGGTCCAAGTGTCTTTGGTGAGAAGCGGCTCTCCGCCAGTGACTCTTAGGTAGTGCAGATGATTTTGAAGTTCGGGCCACCAATTCCAAAATGCGTTTTTTAAAACGCTTTGTTCATTTTGGCTTCGAGGCAACTGCTTTTTAAGTTTAGGAATGAGGAGATTGTTATATCGTCTTGAAGTTGGATAAGCGCCATATTTTTCGATCTCTGAACGCCAGGAACTCGAGTACGAAGGGCTGCAGTAAAGGCATTTGAAGTTGCAAATATTATCGAAGGCAACTTCGAGATAGCGGGGAGGTTGCTGCCTTTGAAGCGGTTCACTTGCTACTTCCTCGTGGTCGACCTCGGCCCAATCTTCTCGGCTCTTAAAGATGCGGTCGCTGATCTGTCCTTTGTCCTCGATCTTCCAACAATACGCGCACTCTTGAGGCCTGACGCCAAGCGACATCTGCTTGCGAGCTTTTTCTTTGGCTTTTGTATTGTGCAATGCGGACGGGGAGCCCGCTAACGCCTTGAGATCGACGGAGTGGCTATTCACGTGATGGCAGCTTTGCGTGTGACCGTTAAAGAGGTGGAGGGTTGCCTGATTCCATTTAGCCAAGCAGAACGTAGAAGAGACTTTATCTAGTCGGATTTTACTTTGCTTGAGGTCAGTGTCCATACTATGAGGATTTACTGTGACGCAAGGGCAATGACAACTAAAAGGACTTAGCGCATGGATTTGGGGCTGAAACGGCCGATTTTATTGCAAGATGCTGCGCCTACGTGCCCGTATTGCGAAGCCATGGGTTGGCAGTTTAGTTCTGGCGATGAAGCTAAATGGAGTGCCTTTTTAGATATTTCTGAATCAGAAAATATCCGTGAGTTTGTTTTCTCATTGCCTTCCTTGTTTCATGATTCATGGGATGGGTTTTCGCAAGTTGCGCGCTCGCGGGGCTTTAAAATTTCTGTTTGGAACTGCGGTCACGAGTCTCACTCCCAACTCACTGTTGAAGAAGTGAAAACAAAAATTAACGGTGCAAGCTTTTATCCATTAGTTGGAAAAGCCACCGAATTATATTCGCTTCGGACTAAATGGAAAATTGAATCTTCGCCGCTGCATTTGTGCTTTCACGAAAAAACAAAAGTCTCGACATTAAAGTTGTTTGAACGCGAGCTTAAGCAAGATCTCTATCCAGTCTGGGCTGTATTTCCGGTCTACAATTCTGCTCGCTCAATTGGGATTACCGGCCAATCACTGCACACATTGTTTTACAAAACGCGTGGACGCCGACTTGGTCAGGGACTCGAGCCTGTGCCCGGCCTCGAGATGATGGACGTAAGAAAAGAGTCTCAAGTCGACATGACTCCTGTTGATATTCAGCTGGTCACCGGAAACCAAAAACCAAAGTTTAGTTTTGTGATCCCAGCATTTGGTGACGAGATCGAAATAAAGACTGTTTTAAATCGTCTTCTCAACCTTAAAAATAAAAACTACGAGATCGTTCTGGTGGACGATGGTAACGCGTTACCATTGGATGCGCTTTTTCAGTCATTCGTGACTGAGGGAATGCAAGGCACGTATCTGCGGCTCGATAGAGATGAAAAGCATTTAACCCATACTTTTCGAGCTGGCAGAGCGAGAAATCTAGGTGCGAAATACGCTCGTGGTGAAATTTTATGTTTTCTAGATTCTGATATCTTAGTCTCTTCTGATTATCTGATGCAGGTCGAAAGCGGACTTAAGCAATTTGATTTCGTGCAAGCAGTTCGCCTCGATTTGCGCAAAGATCAAGATATAAGCGATGCATCTCCGTTAAACTGTCTGCCATTAAATGCGTATTGGGAACGTTTTCAGAAGTCGGCACGTATTAATTGGAATTCAATTAAACATCCGTGGAAATATATTTGTACCCATTCATTAAGTCTTAAGCGCTCGCTCTTTGTTGAGCTGGGCGGTTTTAGCTCGCTGTTTAACAGTTATGGTTATGAAGATACCGACTTCGGTTTTCGAGGTTATCGAGCACGAAAAACTTTTGGCTTAATAAAAGATCCCGTTCTGCATCTCCAGCGTGAACAGGAATTTACAAAGTATAAAAAAACGCACCGAGTGCGGTTTAACAGCTTAAGTCGTTCGGGTGATTTTTTTATGCGGAATCATTGGGATCAAGAAAGTTTCGCCCATATGCACTATCTTTTTGATAGCAAACGTTCGCGCTGGACGACCTTCCAAGCCTTGGGAAAAGACTTGGTCAATAAGCTGCAACGTCAATCCGGAAGTCTGTAGGAGCGCTTTCGGTGCTCTTCAAAGCTTTGGTTTCTTTTTAATTCTATTTTCTTGGCTTGTTCAAGCTCGTATTCAGCAGACGACATTGGGGAATTCCAAGTTTTGAGATGATACTCAATCGGCCAATAGATATTTTTGAGATAAAAAGCTTTTAGCTGGGCACCTATGGTTTTGGGAAGCTGAAGAATTACTAGCCAAAAAAGAAACTCTAATCTTGTTGCAGTTAAAAGTCTCTTTCTAAACATTGAAAAATGCGGGCTTTGTCGAAACGCTTCCGGCCCCAATTTTCGATCTAACTTTGTGTGAAAGGTGCTGACGCCTGAAGAAAGTTTGAGGCGTT
>CAZDFM010000234.1:0-5174 GCA_964504465.1 uncultured Pseudobdellovibrionaceae bacterium
TTAAACGGCGAAACCCGACAGATTTATTCAGATTTTAAGATGAAGAGCTTTATTAGGCCGACTGAGCTGGAACCTTTTAAGATCGTAATCTATTCGAACTTTATTTATATTGCCGGCGCTCTTACTCCTGAATCAGCACCGCAGTATGATCCCGGAAGCGGAACTCTGTACGTGTCCAATCATACAATTAGAACCGCACTCAATGGTTATTTTCCGAGCCATGCCTCGTGGGTGTACGCGCTCGCGCACGAAATGGCCCATCACGTTCAGACCGCCGTTGGAGTTATGCATCTGCGTTCAATGGTAAGACCCGACATGGCAACTGAGTACGAGCGCCGTATGGAGCTTCAGGCCGACTGCTTAGCAGGGGTATGGCTTTCACACCATGTCGACATACTCTCTCTCACGGAACTTCAAGATATCTTCGACACAGCTTTGTTTTTAGGTGGACCAAACCATGGCACCGGGGAGCAACGTCAGCGCTGGCTCTTAAATGGTTTTGAAACTGGAAGTATGGAGAGCTGCAAAACTTTTAATATTCCTGGAATGATTCTTTAAGTTTTCACGAGTCCGTTTTGCATTTCGATTACGTGCTTTGCGTAGAGCCTTCGATCATCAGGATCGTGACTTACAAGCAAGGTCGGAATCCTAAATTGTTCGACTAAGGACTGAAGCACCGCGCGAGCTTCGCTTTTAATTTCGAAATCTAAATTCGCAAAGGGTTCATCAAGTAAAAGCATTCTGGGTTGGGCGATCAGTGCGCGCGCCAGAGCAATTCGCTGCGCCTCGCCTCCAGATAGCTGTGTTGAAAGTCTCTTCCAGAATTTTTCTAATTGTAGGCTTGTTTTGAGTTGCTCGAGTGAGCTTGTGACTTTTTCGACAGCGAGCCCACGCGCTTCGAGTGCAAATAAAACGTTTTCTTCGCCTGTCATATGTGGAAATAGATCATAGTTCTGAAATACAACTCCAAGCCGCCTTTGGCTTACGTTCATTTTACTAAGGTCTTCACCCTTAAAGATCCAAGTCATTTCTTTGCAGGTTTCAAGACCAATTAAATGTCGAAACAAAGAAGTCTTACCCGAACCCGAGGGGCCCCAGAGTAGAGTAAGGCCTTCATCCGGAAGTAGGAGCTCAGGAATATCGAGTAAAAAATCTCCGTAATCTTTTCTTAAGTTATTAATTACGGACATAAAGGCATTTCCTTAACAACAAAGTAAAACCGATTCCGAGCAACAAGCAAAACAAAGTATAAGCTAGCCCCATGTCGATCCGGTAACTATTAAAAGCTTCATTGGCCACAAGAGCGAGTGAAAAGGGCCGCTGCAGTAACATGCTTGAAAGCGCAAAGTCCGAAACTGACCATAAAGCAGCAAGGCCCGTTACCCAAGCCATAACTTCAAGACTCTGTGGCCATATTATTCTTTTCGCTATTATCCAAGGAGAAGCTCCAAGTACTTGAGCTTGTACCCATTGGGTTCGCAACGATTCAAAGTGTGATTCTCCCATCCACCGATAGAGGCCCGGAAAAAATAAAAGACATAAGCCAATTGAAAGTTTAATTAGATCTGCCGCAATCGAATGACCGGGAATCAAAAACAAAAACACCCCAATAATTGCAGTCGAAGGAGCCGCATAACTTCGCATAAATTTTTTGAACTTTGATTGAGGCTCTATCCACGCCGCACCTAGAAGTAAAAATAAAAAGCTAAGAGCAACAAGTAAACCGGTGAGTAATGTTCCTAAAAATGCAGAGAGCGAAAAAATTTCGGCAAACTCTTTCCAAAAACTCGGTTTTAAAAACTCAAGCAATAACCGAACATAAGCTGAGAGCACAAAAATTATTGGTATAAGGTAAAATAACTGAAACTCGCTACGCGTAAGCCAGCCCCAAGAACTCCCAACACCTTTTTGAGGCATTTGAAACCAACCCAAAGACAGTGCAAGTAACGCAATCACAAACCACTGCACGACAGACAAAGAAAGTGCTGCACCCCAGTCCCCTTGCCTGACTCCCCATTGAAAAATTAAAACTTCAAGCGTGGTCTGGTTAGCTGTCGAAAAAATCATCGGCACCGCAAGACTTGTAAAACAAAAACCAAAAACGACTAAAAACAAAAGCGCAATATCACGAACGACTAAAGGAAAGGCCACTTTTGACCAGAATAACCAAGGACTCACCCCAAGGGTGCTTGAAACTTCGTTACACCTTCCCAGGCGAGTTCTAAAAATTGCGTCTAAGCCTAAGGCTATAAGGCCAAAGTTCATAAAGGTGTGTACAGTTACGATCGCGCCAAGGCCACGAGGCAGAAAGTTAAATACAGAGGACCACCAGAACAATGCGCTGATGCCGACCAACGACGGCAGAGCCGCAAACGCTAACGTGATACCTCTCAGTGTTTGGTATTTTTTGCCTTCGCAAGAAAGCAATGCGAGTGAAATTAGTAAGCCAAAAAGAAGTGCTCCGAAAGTACTGAACACTGCCTGGGTTAAACTAAAAATTAAACTTGGAAGCCACTTCTCAAGTGACGGAAGGTTCCAGACCTTTACATAAAACAACAGCCCCCATAAGGGAGCCGTAAGAAAGCTATAATAAAACCACTGCGGTTTTAATTTCACTCTTCAGCCTTATTAAGTGCTTCTTTCAACCAGTCGTTTGTCATCTGAGTTTTGACCCCTAAAGTTTTAACTTGGGGAAGCTTTTCGAAAGCAGATCCCTTTATCACTGACACTACTGCTGGATACATATAGTTTTTTTGCATAATTAAACTCTGTGAGCCTGGTTCAAGCAGAAACTTAATAAAATCGGAGCCTTCTTTACACATGTGGCAGTTTGCCGGAACACCTGCATACTCAACTTGGATAGGATGAGGCTCTTCAAAAACAGCTGGTTGAAAATCTAAGTTCTTTTCAGTTTCCCAATGAAAAATTGCCGACGTGAGATACGTAAAAGAAAGCTTCATGGGGCCTTTCTGAAAAAGCCCGTAAGAAGCTGACCAGTTGTCGGCGAACAAAAACTTTTGACCGCGAAGCTGGTCGAAGAAGTTAAGGCCCGCTGTAGCTCCCATACTTTCAAACACCCAACTGTAGAATTGACGGCCCGGTGTGCTGGTAAGTGGATTTTGTAAACTCACAGTCCCTTTAAAGCGCGGATCTAAAAGATCTTTCAGAGATGTAGGAGGAGCGATCTCGGATTTTTTGTACATAAATGTTAACGGCGCCCAATCAAATGGGACCAAAAAATTTTGCCCTTCAAGGATTAAGTTTTTATCAATATCGAACTCTGTGACTTCGATTTCGTTCCATTTAATTTTTTGAAGCGCATCTTCGATTAGCAATTGATCTAAACCCACGACCACATCGACGATGTATTCACCACCTTTTGCCGTGAGCTTTTCAATAAAAAGGGCTGAGTCCCCAGCGTTGAGAAGTTCAACTTTACACTGACATCTCTGCTCAAAAATTTTAGCAAGTTCTGGCCCAGGCCCATATACGCTGACAAATGTCGGATAGGCGAGTACCCGCAAAGGTCTAAGGTGCAGCGTTGACGTGTCGAGTTTTTGGCCTTGCTTAATGTAGAAGATCCACACTGCAGCAAAAACGCCCAGGGTGAGAACAAAAAGAAGTAGTATCGTGCGTTTTATTGAAGGCATGGTGGCGGCTCCCTAAAAGAGAATTATCACCACCAGATACCACGGTTCCTCTTGAAGAAGAAGTAATCAAAACCAAGGCAGCGTCCCGCTCCAAGCCAGGCCATAATCAAAAATATCGCGAGATAAGCCTTATGGAGCTCGGCAAGAGATGGAGCGCTGGTATAGATGTAATTTAAACTCAAAAATACCCCGAGCAATGCTACCGGGCGCACTAAGAAGCCAATCATAAAGCAGATTCCAATTACAAATTCACAGTATGTGATCGAATAGGCGAAGATATGCCAATTGGGTACAACCCACGTCTCAAGGAGGCTCGCATACCAAGCTGGAGCCTGAGACTGAGGAAGAAATTCGTTGATAGCCGCCGCAAGTCGCGGCTGAAGTAAATAATCCCCGTCTAATTTGGCAATCGCGTTTCCTAAAAAGTAGTAACCCACATAAATCCGTAGAAATGACAACGGAAGTAAGTGCCCCACATATTTAACGCTTTCAAAAAATGCTACAAACATGGATTGATACTGAACTAGGCTTTTTGAAAGGTCAATTTACTTGTCGGGCTTGCGCTTTGAGTGCCTGTTTCGAATCACGAAGATTTGCCTTTTTTGGTACTTTTAAAATAACTCCGCGTTTGGGGCAGAGATCGTCTAAGAAACAGATCTCGCATTGAGGAGTTCTTGCCTTACAAATACTCCGACCGTGCGAAATCAGCCAATGTGGAAACATGATCCATTGTGTGCGTGGAAGTAATTCGTTTAACTCACGCTCAATGATTTCTGGGTTTTCACTTAGCGTAAGACCAAGTCGATAGCTCAATCTTTTAACGTGCGTGTCGACGACAACGCCTGACGCAATATCAAAAGCATTTCCGAGAACCACATTCGCAGTTTTGCGGCCCACTCCTGGCATATCGCTCAAGAGCTCCATGGTGCGCGGGATTTCTCCCTTGAACTCATTCATGATTCGTTGCGCGCAGGCTAAGATATTTTTGGCTTTATTTCGAAAAAAGCCCGTCGACTTTATGAGGATTTCTAGATCTTCAACCTTTGCTTTTGAGAAAGCCTTTAGGTCCGGGTATTTCTTAAAGAGCGTTTTGGTGACGATATTCACACGCTCGTCCGTACATTGCGCGCTCAAGATCGTTGCTACAAGCAGCTGATCGGGGTTTTCGTGGTCGAGGGCGCAGTGAGCATCGGGATAGTATTTTTTTAAAAGAGAGACGATCTTTTTTAACCGCGTTTGCTTCTCGACATTAGATTCGGATTTGGGGCGTGATCTCATGGCCTAAGGTCTAACTGACATATTTCGGCCTGTCAAAAAGACCAGAGAAGTAAATCCCAGACCTGCTTCAGGCCTTAAGATTGAGTACAATGGATAATATAGAGGAGGGTTCATGGAAGGACCTCGCGCACCGGCTGAGCAGGAGCTCAAAGAAGTAATCGATTTTCTCAACGTAAATCTTGGCGTTGGTCAAAGTTGGTCGATTGCACAAGAATACCCGCTCGTACTTAGCCCCAATAATATTTC
>CAZDFM010000235.1:0-5163 GCA_964504465.1 uncultured Pseudobdellovibrionaceae bacterium
CTGATATGCCAGGGTATTGAACTTTCAATACGACTTCTTCACCACTGACTCGAGCGCGGTGAACTTGGCCTATACTTGCCGAAGCGAGCGGAGTTTCGTTGAGATTTTCGAAGCGAGCCAGCTGCTCTGAAGTTAATTCTTTTTCCAGTACTTCACGGATTAAAGAATAGGGTTCGGGTGCTGCCGCTGATTGAAGTTGCGATAAAATTTGCGTCACTTCAGGAGGTAAGATCTCGCTGCTATCTAATGACAATAACTGACCCGCCTTCATCGCCGCACCTTTTAGTTGGCTTAAATTCTCTGCGATAATTTTGGCTTGAGCGATTCGGGTTTTGAGTTGTTCGGGGGCGTGGTCTTCGATGTTGGAGGCAATTTTTTGCTTAAATTCTTTGACCATTTCGTGGCGGGCAAGTTTTGAGGCCATTCCGATTAATTTCGCTGATCGACCAAAGACGCCTTTTTTCATTTAGACCTTACCGGCAAACTTGCTCTTAAGCCTTTGCACGAATTCTTTTTGCAGAGGCCGAGGGTTGGCTTCAATCCATTCGTTAAGCCAGATATAGTCATGTAGTAAATCTGAGTTCGGCGCAACAACTTCGACTTTTTGAGTTTTAATATAAGGCTCCGCTACATAACGTGGAACGACCCCTACCCCTAGTCCCCGACTGACCATCTTGGCCACTAACTCGGCGGTCGCGGCATAAACCCTAACCTTGGGTTCATACTGCGCTTTTTCAAAATAATGATTCCACCAACGTTTAAACAGAATATGCCCCGAGTAATAATCTATGAGCGGGAGCTTTTTGATCTCACTGCTATCGGAGGGATTTCTTACAAGACCCTGTGGCGCAATAAGCACAAGTTCAACTTTTAAAAGTTCAGTTGAGCGAATGGACTTAGAACCCTGGTGCGGAAAAATCGAAAGCGAAAGATCAATTCGTTGATCACGGAGCAGCTGATCTAAACGGCTCGGTGATTCAAAACGAAAGCGGAGCGAGGCCTTATCAAAATCTTTTAGAAACTTCTCAATCACGGGCATCATCTGGCTTTTTGCAAACTCAAGATAAGCTCCTATACAAAGCTCACCTTCAATTTTTCGGCTGCCACCAACTAGGTTTTCGAGAGCGTGATTGATGTTGGCCTGAAAAGGTACGAGGTCAGTATGAAACTTCACAGCTTCGGGAGTAGGCTTGAGCTTATTGCCGCTTCTTAAAAACAGCTTCTTTCCGAGACTTGCTTCAAGTGAGGTAATGGATTGGCTAATGGCAGCCTTGGTTAAATGCAGTTCTTCAGAAGCCATACGGTAGCCGCCGTGTTTGATTACGGTGCAAAAAACGTGGAGCTTGTTGAGGTCAATGCCGTTAAGTTTCACTTAACGGTAGGTTTAAGTCATTTAGGTTTTATTATCAAGCTCGTGGCCTTAGTGTGATAGAAATTGCGCCCTTTAAGCTTAAAACCCGCTACCAAGGAGAGTTTCATGAATTCCTCTACGCCTTTGTCAGTTCAGATCCAAAATGCGGTAAGCCCGTACCTAATGCTCAGCCACCCTTTTTATCAGGCTTGGATGCAGGGAACATTGCCTCTTACATCACTTCAAAACTACTCAGTAGAATACAAAGACTTCGTCGATCAATTCCCTCGCTTTGTGAGCCGCATTCACAGTCAGTGTGAAGATCATGAGGACCGAAAGCTTCTTATTATGAACCTCTTAGAAGAAGAAGGGTATCCAACTGGAGATGACCATCCTACTCTTTGGCGAAAGTTCGCTCATGGGATTGGAACCTCGTCTGAAGTTTTCGAAGCGGGACCAAAAGCAGACGCTGCACGTGCGCTAGTTAAGCTTTACTGGGAAAAGTGTAATTCGTCTTACGAAGAAGGGCTCGCAGCTTTGTATGCCTACGAACATCAGATCCCTTCTGTTTCGAAAGCCAAAATTGAAGGCCTAAAAAAGAACTACGATTTAACAAGCAAAGACTGCACAGGCTTTTTTGATGTACATGAGGAAGCGGACAAGTATCACTCTGAAGCCTGTGCGAAACTGATGGATAAAATCCCTCTCGATAAACAAGAAAAAACTCTTAAAGCAGCAAAAGAATGTTCAGAAGCAATTTGGAATTTTCTTTCAAGCTGTGAGCCAAAAGCATGCGCACTTCCAGCCTGAGTTTAGAAGACGTAAAATACTACCTTCATCTTGGCTGCTCGGCTTCAGAACGCGAGCAGCTTCAAGAGGTACAGATTTCAGTTACGGTGGAGTTTCAAGAAATTCCTCAAGGCTGCTATTCGGACAAACTTGAAGAATGCTTATGTTACGCTTCAATCAATTCTCGACTCGAAGAAGTTTGTCAGTCAATGGCCTTCAATACGATCGAACATCTCGGTCAGCTTTGCTGGGAGTCATTGACTCCCCTTTTGAAAGCCGAAGATGTCATGACTCTTAAAATTCTAAAAGTAAATCCACCTTTAGGAAAAGCGCTTAAAGGTTCAGTGTTTCAACTACGAGGTCAAAAGTGACGACAGCTCGCCAAGTCGTTTTAGGACTCGGCTCAAACTTGGGCGATCGTTATCAAAATTTAAATTTGGCACTTGCGGCGCTGGGAAAGATTTCTCCACTTAAAGTATCACCAGTTTATGAAACTCCAGCACTTCTAAAAGAAAATTCGCCGGCAGAGTGGAATATTCCTTATCTCAATTTAACAACACTGCTTGATTTTTCAGGGACACCTGAAGAGCTTTTAGGTTTGACACAAAAAATTGAAAAAGACCTTGGACGCATTCGCTCCCAAGTGTGGGAACCGCGCGCAATAGACATCGACATCATTTGGTTTGAAGGTGTTGCACAAACAGACGAAAAGCTTTTTTTACCTCACCGTGAATCCATGAAGCGGGCTTTTGTTTTAGATCCGCTGAAAGATTTGCGTCCGAGGTTAAAGCTCTACGAGAATTCACCGTCCGTGTTGCAACTGGCCCGCACTCACCCGCAGCATTCTCCCGTATTCATGGCTATCTTAAATATCACTCCTGATTCATTTTCGGACGGTGGGGATTTTGATCGGCTCGAGAATATCGAAAACTATCTCGACGATGTGGATAAGTATGTTGGGATTCTGGATATTGGTGCTGAATCCACAAGGCCGGGAGCCAAACCTCTCACTTGGCAAGAGGAGTGGACCCGTTTAAAGCCGGTTTTAGAACTGCTGACCCATCGTTATCAAAATCATGGGCTTAGACCAAAGCTGAGTGTCGACACACGCCATACCGAGGTGGCAGTACGCGCTCTCGAATACAAAGTTGATATCATCAATGACGTCAGCGGCCTAGCAGATGAAGGTATGAAAGAGCTTTTAAAAAAATCCGAGTGTGACTATGTTCTTATGCACTCGCTTTCGATTCCCGCAGATAAAAATATAACGCTGCCTGAAGGCACTCGAGCAAGTGACGTCTTGCATACGTGGTTTCAAGAGCGCCTACGCGAACTTGAACTCTTGGGTATCGATCTTAATCGCATTATAATAGATCCAGGGATCGGCTTTGGAAAAACCGCCGATCAAAGTCTCGAACTCTTGGCGAACTTTAAGAAATTTTGGGACTTAGAAACAAGGATTCTCATAGGGCACTCAAGAAAGTCTTTTCTAAATAAGATCAGCTCGCCTAATTTTAAAGAAAGAGATTTTGAAAGTGTGGGCTTGAGTGTAAAGCTAGGACTTGAAGGTGCGGATATCTTGCGCGTGCATAATCCCCTCGCGCACGCTAAAGCTTGGGCTGCAATCGGGCTCCTTCAAAATAAGTCTTCTTAAAAGAGGTTTTTTAGAAATGCAGAGTATCGCCGTTAAAACTCCAGTTTTTAAAGTAGGTCAAAACCTAACCGAGTTTTTGTCGAAGTCTCTTCGGGAGTTTGAACCTCGCGAGGGCGACGTCATCGCGATTACCTCAAAGATCGTGAGTCTTGCCGAAGGCCGTATTATTGAAAAATCAAAAGTCCCTGATAAAGCCGAACTTATTCGAAAAGAAGCCGACGTTTACTTAGGAAAAGGCGCTTACGAATGTCATCTCACTGTTAAACACAATATTTTGATTCCCTCAGCTGGAATTGACGAGTCTAACTCAGAGAACGAGGCTTATATTTTGTTTCCCATAGATCCTTTTAAAAGTGCAAAAGAGCTTCATTCTAGTTTGTGCAAAACTTTTGGTTTAAAAGACCTAGGGGTTATTATAACTGACTCGCACACCACCCCCCTACGCCGAGGTGTGACAGGTATTGCGCTTTCTCACTTTGGCTTTAAAGGAGTTAAAAGCTTAATTGGTGAGAATGATATTTATGGGAGACCACTACAGTTCACTTACGTTAACCATGCCGATGCGTTGGCTGTAATGGCGGTCTACGAAATGGGCGAAGCGGGTGAACAAATGCCGGTCGCGATTTTAAGGGGCCGAAAAGATTTGGTGTTTAGCACTGAGGATACAGTTAACGACTGCCGGATTCCCATTGACGATGACCTGTATTTACCGATCCTTCAAAAAGTAAAGCCCTCGTAAAGGGCCTTGTACTTTCAAGATTTTTAAAAACTTCTATTGTTGGCAAGTGGGTCGTGGAACGCGCACAACATCATCTAGGCTGATAGAAGTCGCAAAGTTTGTATCAACAAACTGACCACCACCAATTGCAGCCATACGAGCAAGACGTTGTGATGCATTTGAATCAGGAAGTCCGTAGTAGACAGTACCAAATTCGATTCGTGAATTCGCAACGTCAACTAAAGCTTGAACGTCTGCATCGATATCACTTTCTAAAATCGAAGTCGGGCAATCTACAACCGAAGGACCTGCTGTACAATAGTCAGTTGGATATCCGTCCGTGATAAAGGCAACTAGGTATTGAGTCTTTGGAAGAGCGTGAGCAAGGTCTCGCTCAATCATTCCTCTTACTATTGTAAGTGCGGCTTTATAAGGAGTGTTACCAACATCAGTTGAAGCCGCAAAGTCGGCCAAACCTTTTACCATATCAGTAGCGTTGCTTGTAAAGTTAGGAGCTAAAGGATTTCCGTCATGAACGATCCCTTGTGCGGCTGTCCCGTTAAAGCTTACAAGTCCCCAATTTAAATGTTGTTTGCTTGCGTGCTGTTGGAAGAACGCACTCATTACACTTAGGCGAAAATTTTTAGATGG
>CAZDFM010000236.1:0-5153 GCA_964504465.1 uncultured Pseudobdellovibrionaceae bacterium
CTTTGCCGAAGGCAAAGACCCATGGAGCCTGGAGGGCGGGTCCTGGAAGAGGGTATACCCCCAAACTCAATTCCGAACCCCCACCCAACCTCCCGAGGACCGTGAACGTGTTCGCAGCCACGCAACAAAGGGCGGAGCCACTTTGATACTGTCGAATAAGACGACGGTGCGAAAGAGAAGAGGGAGTAGCACCGTCAAAGTGATTAAAGTTTGATCGAAAATTTTCTAAGCACGACTTTAAGCCAGGAAACTGGTCGGAAGTCGAGGACAAAATGGCTCTGAAAGTTGTGGTCTTGGACTTGCTCTATAGAGCTGCACAACACTCGGCGCCTGAGGGGGAGTCGGTTGTTAAGGTGAGATTTAGATACACTCAGAAATTTGCAGCATAAGTATTCTTTAAAGAAATCGGCAACATCCACCATCCATAAAAAAAGATAATTTTTTTTAACCGACTTGGCCTAAAGCCCAGTCTAACGGGGGGTAGAGAAGCTATGGTAGCTGATCTGGAACTAGTAAAAGAAGCGCAATCTGGAAACAGAAAAGCATTCTCCGAACTAGTAGAAAAACACCAAAGGACGATGATGCGTGTAGCACTGCGAATCACTCGTGATCTAGAACTGGCTGAAGACGTCGTGCAAGACAGCTTCATCAAAGCTTTTCAAAAGCTTGAGAGTTTCGAAGGACGTTCAAGTTTTAAAAGTTGGATGTTTCAGATCACGATGAACACAGCTAAAAACAAAATCCGCGGTACGCACCGTGAGCAACTGGGAGTAGATAATCTTCAGCTCGCTCGCGCTTCGACAGCAGTCGCCGAGTTAACACTTCAAGATTTACAGGGCTTTATTCGCACTGCAGTTGAAGAACTTCCCGAAAGACAAAAGCTCGCACTCAATCTTCGAATTTTCGAAGATCTAAGTTTTAAAGAAATTGCCGAAATCATGGGTTGTCCTTATGACACGGCTAAGGCGAATTACCGCCACGCTTTAATGAAATTAAAAGAACGAGTAGAAAAACACACTGATTACAAAAATCTGCATGATATCGAAGCCGATCTTTCTTCGCTACATGCAATGCCTACGGTGGAGGTTGAGATATGAGCAAAGAAATGAACGAGTGGGAATTAGACTGGTGGTGGCTTGATGTGCTCGAGGGAGAAGTAGATCGAGATGAAAAACGAGAAGCAGATTGGCTCCTCGAAAAATCCTCTATGGCTCACAAACGTTATGAATCCTGGCGAACCTTAAAAAAGCAGGTTCAAAAAGCCGACTGGGCATCAAACGTACAGTGGGATCAAAACTTTTTTGATAAAATGAAAGACAATATCATGAGCAAAATTGAGGAGAAATTTCCGGTTAATAGAAGTCGGGTTTAGACTAGAAAACTTCAATAATATTAAATACATAAAAGCATGCCCAGGGCATGCTTTTTGTATTTATAAAGGCTATGAAGTTTCACTTTCAATCAAAGGCGTTTAAACGCCTACTTGGCCTCAGCGCGGTGTTAATGATTTCGACACTCGTCTATCTGGATAGCGTGCATAAAAACGTCTTAAGGCCCGACTCCGCGGAGCTAGCGAGTGAATATCGTTGCCACGAAGGGGAACTTAAAGACACCTCAATTGGACAGTACTTTGAGGTCAGACAAGCCATGCATTTTTATGGAAGTCTCGAAAGCTCTCTTAACAGCCAGAAAAAAGCAAAACAAACGCTAGCAAGTGTGAGTGTACTTCTCGATAGTATCAATCAAGAATTGCTTCAATCCGACGACCGTGCGCGAGCGAGAAGTTTAAACAAGTGGCTCGATTCTTATTCAGGAAGCGCAAAATTTAAAGTTTCACAAAATGGCCGTGAATCCTATGATCTCCCAGCATTTTACGATTTCGTCGAACAAGATGTGCACGGGTTCTTTTTTAAAGTTTTAAAAGAAACTCTGTTGTCTGAAAATATTTGGGTGGCTCGAGAGCAAGAAAAAATCCAGTCTCTTGGTGTGAGACTAGGAGAGAGAACTTGGGCCAGAATTGGACTTTACCCCGAAACCTGGCACCTCCATATTTTTAAAAGTCCAGTAGCTCTGCAGTCCGCAAGGCCTCGTGACCATTTTCCAGTTCAAGCGCTTTCTTTAAAAGTCTTAGGGCCATCAAAATTTGAACTCGTAGACGGTACTGGCAAAACCAAACTGACGTTTAAATCAGCTGAAGAACTCGAGCTTGTTCCTTTGTGTGAATGGCTTACTGGCGAACACCGAAAAGACGAGCAGGCGAGTCAGCGCGTGCTAAAGAATCTTTAAGGCTTTTTGCCGGATCCTTTTGATCCTCTAAATCTTTGCAAAATTTAATAAAGGCTCCGATGTCTTGGCCTAACTTATCATAGAGCTTTTCAAAATCGGTTAAGTCCATATTGTAGGTTTTGAGACCGACTAATATCGCATTGTTCAATTCACCGCTGAGAACTTTGTTTAGATTCGGGGTCTTAAGTTGTGGCAATAGCTCAGCTTGATACGCTTGCTGTATTTTTTTTAACCGTTCGGCTTTTTGCTCGGGTGTGATTTTATCTTTATTGTCGGCATACCAAGCTTCTAAAGATTTTATCTCTGCCGATAAAAATACTGAGAACTTTTCTTGGTCCTCTCGCTCGAGTTTTATTTTTTTAACCGTGGGGGAGTCAGCACCTTCTTTAGCTAGAAAAAATTTTTGCGCTCCTAGTTGTCCAACATAGGAAGCAAGCCTCTCGTTAAACTCGGCTTCGCTTTTGATATATAAAGTTGCATGCACACTTTCATGTATGATTAATTCGACCAAGTCTGAATCGGAGTAGTTCATCATAGTGTTAAGGAGAGGATCTTTAAACCAGCCGAGCGTGCTGTAAGCGGTGACTCCGCGGATATAGGTGTCGTACTCGTTTTCATCAAAATTGCTCGCCTCTTTTTCGGCCTCAGCTTTTGTAAAGTAGCCTTTGTAGGGGAGAGAACCTACTAACGGAAAGTGCCAAAGATGTGCAGTGAGTTCATATTCTTTTGCGGCTTGTACAATCCAAGAGACGTATGGACGTTCTAGATCAACATAACTTGAATAATTTTTTGTAGCTGCAAGATGAAGGTGTTTCTCGGCAAATACTTTTGCCTCGACCGCCAACTGAAGTTTACGTTTAATTTCGTCAGGCACCGATTTTTTTCGGAGAACCTTTTCGAGGCTTTCACGTTTTGCTAAAATCTTAGATTGTTCATAACCATTTTTAACAATGTATGAAATCTGACAGCCACTCAATAAACTAACAGCTGCCCCGAATAGAATGAGCCTTATAAAAACCATGAGAAGCCAGCGCGTCCGGCATAATCATAAGTCGTATCTTCGCCTTTTTTGATTGGGCTCGTCCAAGCGTCAGCACCGACTTTAAGCGAAAGCGCTTTAGTAAGACGAATTTTAAAACCTAATCCCGCACTAGGTACGACTCCAAATTCTCCGGGAATTTCAGTTGTAGCTCCCCCCTCAACTTCGCGAACGATTTCTTTTTCAATATAAGCTCCGCCTATTTTAACATAGGGTTGAAACGCTGATTCCCGGCTTCCGAGTGTGAAGACCAAATCCGCTCCCGCCATATAAAAAGTCGATGTTATCGTGAATTTTGCTTCTTGCGCCGAAGGTTTTAACACTACCCTTTGCGCTCCACGAGTATAGCTAAGCTCAAGCGCCGACATTTCCCAGAAGTAATAAGAAATAGAACCTGTGTAGGACTCAGACTCTTGATAGTTGTCTTCTGTAATTACAGACTTTCGGTAGTTGGCCGTAGCTCCGACTTCGATCACTGCTAAAGCAGGTAAAGCAAAGAACTGTAGCGCGAATAAGACGGTCAAACGTAAGAGAAGTTTCATATTCTTATTTTAGAGGGGAGAGACGGGCACTTCGAGTCTAGGTTCGCAATGCAGTCTGATATGCTGAGAAAACGAATCTAAAGTCCGGGCAGATTTTGCCTGTGCTTAGACCCGTGGAAGGAACAAATTAATCGCGATCCTGCGCCATATACTGAGGATGCCAAGTCACCTGAAAAGCATAGTACAGACGAATCAATCCGTCTTCGTCTGCCATTTCGGCGGGAGGATTTTGTAAAGGTGAGGCATCCCAAAAAGCACGGATCGCGGCTTCATCAAGATCGGCCGAACCAGAAGTTCGCATAGTTGAAATTTTTAAAACATCTCCGCTCTTACTTAAAACAATTTCGAGGCGAGTAGGTGCAGGAATGCGGGACAAAGTAAGAATCTCTGAGGGTGAAGCGCGCTCAGAAAAATGTCGAACTCCTTGAACCCAACGAAAACGAATCGCTTCTTTTGTTCGTGCGAAGAAGGTGTAATAGGTAAACTGGTCGGTATTCAGCGCAGAGAATGACCCTTCTTTAACTCCGGGAATCCATTCGCCTTGGGTCGAGCCACCGATGACAACACTCTTAGAGAAACTATTTTCGCCTTTGTTACCCGAAGTCGTCGGATTAAGTCCTGGCATTGTGATCGGGATTGAGTCCGTCTGAGAGCCCTCTTTTTTTCCTGCGCTAGGGTTTTCAGCAGGCGGTTTAATTTCAAATTTGGGAGTGAGGGCCGCAAGGTTCTGAACTTTGGGAGCGTTTGTAGGGCGCGCAACGGTTTCTTCTTCGACCCTGCGGTTCACGCGGCTTAAAGCTTTTGCCTGATCTTTTAAACGCTCTAAGGTGTCTTTAGGTTTAAGATCGCTATTATCAATAACAGTAGGGCGGCGGAGGTCATTGTAAACCACGTCGACGGAAGTAAGGCTTGGAGCCTTTTTGGCCTCGGGCGCGCGAAGATAGGCAAGCCACAACAATCCGTGGATTATCAGGCTCAATATAAGTGCTTGAAACGACTTATCTATCATTTGCTGACCATCTCATCTCGATTTTAAGAGGCTTAGGGTAGGATCGAATTTAGCCCTAGGTCCTTAAAAAATCCCTCCGTTAACTGTTATAGCAAGGCTAATGCCTAAAGTTGAGACATTTCCCGCCGATAAGAATACAAGGGCGGGGGAAAAATGTCTGATAAGAACAATGTGATCGATTTTAAGCAGCGTCGGCAAGCGAAAGCTAGAACTGAGTCTCCGGTTGAGACGAAAATTAAACAATCTCCAGTTGTCGACATCACCCAAAGACGGGCTG
>CAZDFM010000237.1:0-5147 GCA_964504465.1 uncultured Pseudobdellovibrionaceae bacterium
TGCCACCGGCAACATCATCCAAGCTTTAAATTTCATATGACATCCCTGTCGTTAGTTGGTCTTTTTGTTTGCGTCCATGAGTCGCATTGCAACCCATGCCTTTTGAGATTCCCTACTCCCTGGAAATCTCTTCAATAAAACTTTCCACTGCGTAATTGCCTGGGAGTTCATTCCCAGTTCTTTGTATGCGAGGCCGCGCGCGTAGACGGCTGCAGGCCATCTTTCACTTAACGGATCATTTTTAATAATACGGCTTAAAGTGGGAATCGCTTGTCGATAAAGCTGCCGCTCCATCTGCAGCTGCGCCAACAAGTAAGTCGCGTTATCTTTTAAAGGGCTTTGCGTAAAACGCTGAACGAAAATCTGCTCATAACTTTTAAGTTTTTCGACATCTCTTTTTTGATAAGCGCCCATTAAAAGTTCGTAGGCTTTGCGATCTTGTTCTGGAAACCAGGCCGGGGCTTTTGAATGAGGGGCCGAAAACACGGGCGTTCCCAAAAATGCGAAAAAACAAAGTAACGCGATTTGAGACTTATTCACCAATCCCCTGACTCCGTCTGCAAGTCACAAATGAATCTGCGACCTTCTCTTAATAATGATAGGGCATCGCAGAACATTTTCAACACATCTCCGCTATATACCTGATTCTAAGTGAAAAATTTGAATGTGGTGTTGCAGCATTTTTTTAAACAGAACGGCGCAAATGAAGCATGACTGGGCGCATTTTAAGCCGGTATAAGAAATTTTTAGGATCGTGTTAAGATTTATCCACATGTTCTGTGGAATTCCTCGAGCTCACGACCTTGGACTTGCCTCCAGTAAAGGGTTTCAGCGCTTTGCTGAAACAATGATCACCACTTAAACACATGATATTACAGGGTAATCATGCATTTCTCTGAAAAAATGACATGGAATCTTTCACGATCTTAAATTCGACATGCGGCCGCAGCTTTTTCTGTATGACAGCTTTTTTCATTTTAAGTGGAGGCCCGTATATTGAATTAGAGCGCTCATGCTCCTCGCTTTGATTTGCTTCATTCTGTTTGCGCTGCGCCATCTAGTCCAGTCGACCTCGTTCGACAAAGCTTTTCAAGATGTGTGCGTGAATTCTCTCGGAGATGTTTCAAATGCCTACTACAAGGCTTTAATTTGCGGTGAAAGTCTGAGTTCTTCGCATTCGCAGCTTTGGTTTCAGCACTGGGGACTACTTCATGTCTTGGTGGTATCGGGCGCACATTTTATTTTTTTAGAACACCATCTGATGTCCGTGTTTCGCAAACTCAACTTGAAAGATGGCTGGGCCCTCCCCTTTTTGCTCGTATTTAGTTTTGCGACAGGTTTAGGCCCACCGGTCCTGAGATCGGCGCTAAGTCTGTCTCTTCGAATTTGCTCTGAGAGGTTTAAGTATCATTGGACACATGCACAGCAAACTTTTTTAGCCGGAATGCTGTGTTTGATTTATGTACCTATAGAAAAACATTTGTCGCTTCAATTAAGTTGGGCGGCCGCTCTCATGATCAGCTGGCCTTGCCGCCGCTCTCCTCTCGAATGGAGGCGAATGTGTCTGGTGTGGCTTGGAATGCTCCCACTGTTAACCGGACTCTCGTGGACTCATCCCGTTTCAATTGTTGCCAACATTTTCTTTTTGCCCGTGTTTGAATTTTTGCTTTTTCCTCTTGTTTGGATTGATCAGAATTTACTCCGTTATTGGTTGGGCCCATGGTCAGACCTCGATGTGAAATGGATTTGGATGCTTTATCCTTCTCCCCTCACTTCTCCAATGGCGGACGTACAATTTAAATGGCTTTATTTGATTTTGCTACAATACCTGGCGCTTCGCCACAGGAGGACAGTTCGTGAAGATACTCATATTTAGCTTAGTTCTTTTTGCCCCTCACATTTTGAGTCGAGAAAATTCTGAGAGCTTAATACTGTGGAATGTGGGTCAAGGACAATGGCTGACCATTTCGGCACTCGAAACGTGTATACATATTGATATGGGAGGCGAATTTGTAAATATGAAGGCGCTTCAAAAAGAATGCGGACAAAAAGAAAATCAGCTTTTCTTTACCCATGCTGATTGGGATCATGTTTCGTTTTTAAAATACGTATTCAAAAAACTTCCCCGCACCTGCAAAGCGGCAATAGATCCAATCCGGTTTAAGAACCAGGGCCTAAACCGCATCTACGCAGCTCTTCCCGTTTGCAGAAACACTTTATCAGAACACCTTCGTCTCTACACGGTAAGCAGAAGAGAGCTTATGGGGCGAAAGCGCAGAATGAAAAAACTCAGCCTTAACGATACTAGTTCTATTTGGAAAACCAGAAAAGTTCTTATCCCAGGGGATTCGACTGTCATTGCTGAAAAGATTTGGTCAAAAAAAGTAACCGAACCGAAGCACATCAAGTATCTCGTGTTAGGCCATCATGGAAGTCAAACGAGCACTTCAGAGGAACTTCTCAACCGACTTCCCGCTTTAAAATTGGCTTTTGTTTCTGCGCGAAGAAAAGTTTACGGTCACCCCCACCCAAAGGTGCTCGAACGGCTTCGCCGAAATAAATTACCTCTCGTTGACACTGAATCTTGGGGCAACATACGGCTCGCTCTTTAGGTTCAAAATAAAAAAGCCAGGCTTATGCACCTGGCTTTTTATTTCATTTAAAGCTTAAGACTTTTTTTGAATTAAATAGGGCTATAAGGACGATACTCCATATCAAGATCACGCGCGACGGGTTCATAGCAAACATAACCATTGTAAACGTTGAGTCCTTTGAAAAGTGCGGGATCTCTTGCGATTGCATCTTCAACACCCATTTGCGCGATCATAGATGCGTATTTAAAAGTCGCATTGGTGAGCGCATAAGTCGAAGTTCTAGGAACTACGCCTGGCATATTCGGAACACAATAATGAATCACACCGTCGACTTCATAAGTTGGATTTTGGTGTGAGGTCGGTCTGCAAGTTTCAATACAACCACCCTGATCGACCGCAACATCAACAACCACGCTTCCCGGGCTCATCGATTTAACCATGGCTTTCGATACGAGCATGGGAGCTTTTGCTCCTGTTACAAGTACTCCGCCAATTAATAGGTCGGTGCGGGCTACTTGTTTTTCGATGTTCTGCATATTCGAATACAGTGTGTTCACTCGGCCTTGAAAAATGTGGTCAAGGTATTCAAGACGATTGCGGTTAACGTCCATGATAGTTACATCTGCGCCAAGGCCAACGGCCATTTTAGCTGCATTTGTTCCCACTATTCCGCCACCGATAATAGTTACAGTTCCGCGTTCAACGCCTGTCACTCCACCAAGGAGAATTCCTTTTCCGCCGTGGTCTTTTTGTAGGTAGATTGCGCCGATTTGAGTCGCCATACGGCCTGCAACTTCACTCATTGGAGTTAGAAGTGGGAGACTCCCATCAGGCATTTGGATTGTTTCATAGGCGACGGCTTTTACTTTTCTCTCAGCCAAAACTTTTGTGAGTTTCGGTTCTGCTGCTAAGTGAAGATAAGTGTAAAGAATTTGATTCTCTCGCAAGAGTTCATACTCATCAGGGAGAGGTTCTTTAACTTTAATGATCATATCAGCTTTAGCGTAGACTTCGGCTTTGGTGGGGATGATCGTGGCACCCGCGGCTTGATACTCTTCATTCGTAATGCGGCAACCAAGACCTGCATCTTTTTCGACGATAAGTTTATGGCCTTCAGCCACGAGTTGCTTTACTCCGGCTTCTGTTAAACCAACTCGACTCTCACTAATTTTAATTTCTTTTGGGACCCCGATAATCATAAATCCACCCCTGTTTGTGTGTGCTGTAGGGGGAGGACTTTATAGTGGGCAGAACCCGGGCGTCAACTGGACTCAATGGGCTGAAATTAAGAAGTCTTCCAGATCGACTGACTGTCTTTATCTAGGTCCATCTCAGGTAAAGAGGCGCCAAGCTCAATAAAACGGAAGGAGTCGGTTGATTCCACGATCTTTCTTACGAGGCGGTTCATTACATCGTGGCCGGCTTTGTGTAATACAAGGTGCCCCATTAAAGGCATTCCGAGCGTTACAAGATCGCCAAGTGCGTCTAAAACTTTGTGTCTTACAAACTCATCTTTCCACCGCAGCCCGCCTGGATTCATGACTTCATGAGCGTCCAAAACCACGGCGTTATCAAGACTTCCGCCACGAGCAAGTCCGCGGGCGCGCATAGCTTCGACGTCTTTCAAAAAACCGAAAGTTCGAGCTCTGGCAATTTCGGTCGAAAACGTATGTTCGTTAATATCTAAATCCAAAGTTTGAAGGCCAATAGCGGGATGAGTGAAGTCGATCGTGCAGGTAATTCTTAAGCCATTATAAGGCATAACGTAGGCATGTTTTTCTGCATCGCCATAGTGAATCGGCTGAGTAATATAGGCGTATTTACGAGGCTGTTCTTGCTCGACAATTCCTGCCGATAAAATTGCTTCAAGAAACACTCGCGCTGACCCATCACCAATTGGGATCTCGGGGCCACTGAGTTCGATAAAAAGATTGTCGATTCTTAAAGCTGAAAGTGTCGAAAGGCAGTGCTCAACAGTTGATACCGAAAACGCTTGGCCGCCGAGTGTTGTCGCAAGTGACGTCGCAGTTACAAATTCTGAACGTGTGCTAATTGCGGGAGAACCTGGCAAATCTCTTCGAACGAAATAAATCCCTGTGTTTTCGGGTGCGGGACAAAACGTGAGGCTTGAGGGAGCACCGGTATGAAGTCCAATGCCTTCAACTTCAACTCGTTTGCGGATCGTGCGCTGTAAAAACATATGGCTCTTTTCTACCGGTCAAGCCCTTGGTCTTGTTGGCTTATTCTTTTAGTCGGCAAACATTCTAACTACAAAAAGGGTGCCGAACGATTTACTGAATAAATTCCGATAGAAACCCGCTATAACTGAGTTATAAGCCTACACTGTACATGCGGCGAGTCAACGTGTGTTGTATTAAGTCCACTCTGATGACGAGAAGTCTACAGTCCTGAGGTGTTTTGCCCCACGGACTTGAGGCAATTTGCCTCAGGTGAGTTAACCAGACTTGGGAGTTCGGCTCGAAGACCTTATTGTATAAAGATGTGTCTTACTGTTTCCCGATGGGATTTATTTCGCGCCACTTTACTCTTCGC
>CAZDFM010000238.1:0-5146 GCA_964504465.1 uncultured Pseudobdellovibrionaceae bacterium
TCAAACTGGTGATCTTTCAAAATCGAGTGCACGACTCACCACCACTAATTTACGACTCCTCACTGCAGCGAGTTCACCCGTTAAAGATACAATTAAAGAGACTACAGAAGCCTTGTCCCTTAGGGCACTGATTGAGAAAGGCCTTACCTACACATCGGGACGTGCCTTTGACGTAGCCAACGATCAATTGCTTTTTGCTTTGATCAGTCAGGATGCATGTAAGTCAGTTTCGTTTGCCGATTCACTCGTTGAAAGTGAAGAGATTCAAGTAGAAACATTTAATATCGTTTTAAATAGATCCAACAATCGAAAACTCGTGCTCCAAAATCTAAATGGAGATGTTCGTACTTATGAGACGATCAGTAGCTCCACTTTAGAAATAAAAACCTATGAGAAAATCAGCGCAAATTACTGCAGTACAACTTCGAAAAAATTCGTATTAGAAACTACTCTCAGACTTGATCTTGCTCCGGCAACAGAATCTGTGGCCGTGGCTACTGCTTTTATTAAAAATCTCGATTCAAGAATGGAACTTACTTCGAATTTAGAAACGCAAATTAAAGACCTTGAGATAGAAAAGAAAAAAGATCCTACGTTTCAGTCAGGTGACACATTTGTAAACGTGTCTGACGTTGATTACCTCGATATTTTAAACCGTCTTAACAGTGATCGCCTTACCAATTCTCAGAATCTTGAATTACCCGCCTGCCCAGCTGGGTCGGTTGAGCCGACTCCCGCGCCAGAAGCCCCATCCAACGAGACCGCCGAGTAAGTTACTCTTTAAACTGGCGGTTCGTACTTAGCGACCCTTTGAGAAATAGTGCCGAAAATGTTTCGGCCTTCTGGGTCAAACATTTCAACTTTTACCGTGTCGCCCACCTTCATAAAAGGCGTTTTAATTGTGCCTTCATGAATTTTTTCAAGCATTCGTTTTTCAGCTAAGCAACTTGAACCCTTGGTCATGTCTTCGTTTGAAACTGTTCCGCTTCCAATAATGGTCCCGGCTTTTAGATTGCGAGTGCGAGCTGCATGCGCAATGAGTTGCCCAAAATGAAAGTGCATTTCGCCAGCATTGGCCGAGCCAAAGAAGTTTCCGTTGTATTCAACCTTAAGTGGCAGGTGGATCCGCCCACCTTTCCAGTTTCCAGCCAACTCATCTTCGGTCACGGCAAATGGAGAAAGTGCTGAAGATGGTTTACCTTGAAAAAAACCAAAGCCTTGTGCGAGTTCATCAGGGATAATTCCACGCAAAGAAACATCGTTCACAGTTACAAAAAGAATAATATGATTGAGAGCCTTTTCCGCCGAAATTCCCATGGGAACATCATCTAAAATCACTGCAACTTCGGCTTCGAAATCAGTTCCGTGTGCAAAATCAATTTGAGGGATGTCCTCAAGTGGAGCTAAGAAATCATCTCCTCCGCCTTGGTACATAAGCGGAACAGTTTCTAAAGTTTCGGGCAAGGGTGCGTTTCGCGCCATTCTGACTAGCTTGATATGATGAATAAAGGCCGAACCGTCTGCCCACTGAAAGGTTCGTGGCATGGCTGAATGCAATTCTTCGGGTTTAACTTCGAAGCTATTCTCAGCTTTCCCGTCGTTCAAAGCCATATACAGCTTTTCGAGCCGAGGTTTGGTTTCTTTCCAGTTTTCGATCGCTTCCCTTAAGCTCGGGGCCACCGCTTGTGCGCGAACTGCACGTCGGTTATCTCGGCTGACGACAATAAGATCGCCGTCTTTATTCTTGGGATTGATAAGCGAACCTAGCTTCATAAACTGTTCTCCTTGCTGCACTAAAACTAGGTTTTAGCTGCTCACACCCTCCTCGTCCAGCACTGTCTGGGACAAGGCGACAAGTGTAGGAAAGCGGCTCAACTCGAGGTAAAAATTGAGAAGTTCTTACTCCGGAGGCTCCTGATGGCTGTGAAACTGTACTCTTATTTTAGAAGTTCGGCTTCTTACCGGGTGAGGATTGCCCTTCATACAAAAAAAATTCCTTTCGACTACATCCCTGTACATCTCATAAATAACGGGGGCGAACAGCTCAAAGATAATTTTAAAAATCTAAACCCAATGGCTCAAGTGCCAACCCTCGTACACGAAGGAAAATCGCTTTCGCAGTCGATGGCCATATTTCACTATTTAGATTCTCAATGGCCAGAACCAAAACTTTTTCCTTTAGACCCTTACAGTCGCGCCAAAGTAATCGAGATTTGCGAAGCTTTTAACAGTGGGATTCAACCACTGCATAACCTCTCGGTCTTGAACTATTTAAATACCGGAATGGGTTTACCCGAAGAAGCCAAAAAGAAATGGATGTTTCATTGGATGAAGCTCGGCTTAGAAAAAGTAGAACATCTACTTAAGTCGACCGCCGGAACCTACTGCCTAGGCGGAGAACTCACCGCTGCAGATATGTTCTTAGTTCCCCAAGTCTTTGCCTGCAAAAGATTCGATGTCGACTTCACACCTTACCCCACAATCTCACGCATCAACAAAACCTGCGAAGCCCTAGAGGCCTTCAAAAAAGCCCACCCCAGCATCCAACCCGATGCCTAGAGGGAGTTGAGGAGCCATTTGTCTAGGACAGGGGCGCCTAGGTAGGCCAGCATGCTCATGTTGACCCATAGAAAAAATGGGAGCCATGAGGCCTGTTCTTTGGATTTGAAATATTTGAAGAACTGCCAAAGCACCATGATTGAAATCGGAACTACAAAAATAATGTAGGCCATGTTTGCGCGTAAAAAAAGTGGTGAAGCTAAGGCCAGTGCAACATAGATGAAGGTGTAGAGTCCGATTTGGTACATTGTCACTGCCGAGCCTTGCTGTGCTGGCAAAACTGGGAACCCTCCCAATGCATAATCATCTTTATAGCGAATCGCTAAACTCCAGAAGTGAGGCATTTGCCATAAAAACATAATCAAAAAGAGATAGATGCACTCTGGTGCGAGCAAGCTCATCTCATTTGCTGAGTATCCAATTACTACGGGCATCGCCCCAGGTATTGCTCCGGGAACCGCCGCATAAGCCAGCTTCGGTTTCCAGAAGATTGTATAAATGCCGTTATATAAAACCACAGTGATAAAGGCGAGCAAGGCTGTAATCGGCGCGAGCAGAACCAGAAAAAAGTGTCCTGCGAGTAAAAATAAAACGGCCAAAACAACGGCTTGAAGAGGAGAGATCATCCCCTGCGGGATCGGCCGGTTTTGGGTGCGCTTCATCTTCGCATCCCGCTTCCACTCTTGAGCTTGATTGAGGGCGAAAGAACCTGCGCAGACAAAGTAAAGTCCAACTACAAGTAATACGGGATGAATGAATTCGAAATCTTGTCCGTGGCCGAAGCTGAGCGCATATCCGGCTAAAGCGCTCACAATCGCAAACAGAATAATGCCGGTTTTAGTGAGGTCTAAATAAGACCTCAAATATTTTACCATGGCGCCTTTTACAGAGTGCTGGTTTCAAAAATACGAGTCACGATGTCGAGCTGACTAAAGAAGAACATGACGACTAAGAAGAAAACTCCAAGCAACAACGTCAACAGATACAGTTTGTCGTCGTATTTTAAGTGCATGAAGTAAGCCATAACCAGACCCGCTTTAACTGTAGCGATCAACATCGCGACAAAGGCGTTTGCAGGACCGAAGTCGACTCTCGATGCGAGCACTGTAATGACCGTTAAAACCAAAAGCCCAACGAATACATTAATGAAAGTCTTCAGAGGAATAATATGATTGTGATGTCCAGCTTTTCCCATAGTTACTCCTTTAGTGTTCGACCAGATACAGTAATGGGAACAAATAAATCCAAACTAAATCGACTAAGTGCCAGAACAATCCCACACACTCGACGGGAGTGTAGTAATTCGGACCGAAGTGGCCTTTATGCGCTCTTACAATTAACCAAGTGATAAGACCCATTCCCACGATTACGTGCGATCCGTGTAGACCAGTCATGCAGTAGTAGAATGAGAAATACATCGCAAGGTTTGGAACTTCGCTGCCAGGACCGGTGTACGTAAATAATGAACCCGGAAGTAAACCCAAATGAATCTTGTGCGTGTACTCAAAGTACTTCACCACCATAAACACGAACGCGCAGATCAATGTGATGTAGAGGTTAACTAAAACCATCTTCTTATTATTGGTCTGTGCTGAATAGATCGCGGCCACGACTGTAAAAGAACTTAAAAGTAGCACTACGGTGTTAAGTGCGCCCATGCGCCAGTCTAAGAACTTCGCACCGGCACTGAAAATCTCAGGATATTGATGGTGAAAAATCGCAAAGCCCACAAAGAGGCCGCCAAACATAACGATCTCAGTGCAGAGAAAAAGCCAAACACCGAATTTGCTCGATTCAACTTCATGCTCGTGGCTTTTGAAGTGATGAGCGGTGTGGTGTACGTATTCGCCAGAAGTTTTAACGGTACTCATAAGGACCTGCCGTGACTACGGGTTCGTAAGTAAAGTTTTCGTGTGGAGGCGGAGATGAAGTCTGCCACTCTAAAGTTTTTGCACCCCAAGGATTGTCGCCTGCTTTTTTGCCAGCAATCATTCCATGGATAATAACTCCAAGAGCGATTAAGAATCCAAGTCCAATCGTCCATGCGCCAATCGAAGAAATTTTATTTAAAGATTCATACACCGGCAAGTAATCGTAATACCGACGAGGCATTCCCATTGCTCCCAAAATGAATTGAGGGAAGAACGTGATATTAAAGCCTGAGAAGATTAATACGAATGTCACTCGCGCCCAAGCTTCGTCGCAGATGCGACCAAACATTTTTGGGAACCAGTGGTAAAGCCCACCCATGATCGCCATTAATGTTCCACCCACCATCACATAGTGAAAGTGTGCCACTACGAAATAAGTATCGTGAAAGTGAACATCCGTCGCGACGGTTGCTAAGATAATTCCGGTTACTCCACCGATGGTGAAGAGGAACAAGAATCCTAGTGCGAACAAGAACGGAGTGTCGAATCTAAGCGAACCCTTGTACATCGTCGCAACCCAGTTAAAGGTTTTGATCGCCGTAGGTACACCCACCAACATTGTGATGAACGAGAAAACAATCCCCGCAATTTCAGACTGACCGCTTACAAACATATGGTGTCCCCATACGAAGAAGCTTACGGCCGCGATCCCTACT
>CAZDFM010000239.1:0-5112 GCA_964504465.1 uncultured Pseudobdellovibrionaceae bacterium
TTTCATCCTTTGATGAACAAAGTGTTTCGTTTTTAGAGCCCACCACTGGCGAATGTTTTTATTATCTGTACGGAACCGATGCGGAACTCATTCGGTTATTGTTTTTGCAGCAGCCTGCCGAAATTGTTCTTACACAAGCGCAAAAACTGGAATGGCGAAGCCGCGAGCTCTCGGGTTTCCAACCCCACTTGAGTGTGCATGAGAAGTTAGCCACCCAAGATGCGCTTGGAGAAACCGCTCTTCCGGTTTCGGCTCTAAGACTTTTAGAATACGTCGGCAGTATGCAGGGGCAAGAATCGCTTAAGACGCTCGCTAGTTTTGAAGAGCGTCGCACTCAGCAGTGTCTTGAAATTTCGGCCACCGTTAAAAGACACTTAGAGCTTGATGAAACCTACAAAGGTGAAAAAAAGGGAAGTCTTTTTGAAGCGATCAACCGGACTCAAACTTGGGCGGGAGCACGACTCCTTAAGCGCTGGATGCATTTTCCGCTTACGCAAAGAAACGAAATCGAAAAACGCTGGCAACAAATTGACTCTTGGACCAAACGCTACAATGAGCTTCAAGCTCTTCGAAGTGCGCTTAAAAATCTAGGCGACATCGAAAGGCGCCTTGGAAAAATTGCGAACCCGAATTGCAATGCACGAGACCTTTTGGCGCTCGCGCAGTCTTTGGATTGCGGTCTTTCGATTAGCCCTTGGCTTGAGTACCCTGAGGCAGAGCTTCTTAGGCATGCAGAAACTTTGTCGCAAAAAATTCAGCAGCATTTAGTCGATGAGCCACCGTTGAGTATTAAAGATGGCGGTCTCATTCGCCGCGGAGTGAGCGCTGACTTAGACGAACTCATCGAGCTTTCTCAAAACAGCCAAAAGCTTTTAGTCGAGATGGAAGCGCGCGAAAAAGAAAAGACCGGAATTTCGAGTCTCAAGATTCGCTACAACAATGTGTTTGGGTTTTATATCGAAATCACAAAAACACATGCTTCTAAAGCTCCTGCTGATTATATGCGAAAGCAAACTTTAACCAATGCGGAGCGGTTCACCACCGACGAACTCAATCGCTTAGAAGAAAAAGTTTTATCTGCACGCGGACGCCGCGGCGAGCTTGAGCTTGAGATGTTCGGGCGTTTAAGAATTCAAATTTTAGAATCCGTTCCTGATCTCCTTCGTTTGGCTCGGCAGTGGAGTGAACTTGATGTGATCAGCTCTCTTTCGTGGCTTGCGCTTGAACAGAAGTACTGCAAACCCACTTGGAGTGCAGACGGCACGCTGAACTTAATTGCCAGCCGACACCCCGTAGTCGAGCAAGAGCGCATGAGTGATTTTATCCCGAACGACATCCGAATCGCCAAGGGTGGCTGTATGCTCCTCACTGGGCCCAACATGGCCGGTAAGAGCACGCTTATGAGGCAAGTTGCTTTAACTGTCGTCTTGGCACAAATGGGCTCTTTTGTTCCGGCAAAATCAGCAGAGATTCCCTTAGTGGATCGGCTCTTCACACGTATTGGAGCGAGTGATCACTTAAGTGAAGGGCTTTCGACCTTTATGGTCGAGATGAAGGAGACCGCCGAAATTCTTCGCTGGGCCACTCCTAATTCGCTCGTTATTTTAGATGAAATCGGGCGCGGCACTTCAACATTTGATGGAATGAGCTTAGCACAAGCCATTCTTGAACATCTTGTTTCAAAACTAAATGTAACAAGTCTTTTTGCAACTCACTATCATGAGTTGACCATGCTCTCCTCAAAGTTTCCGCAAATTCAGAATGCTCATATGGCGATTCGAGAAAAAGGCGGAGAGATCAGTTTCTTACATCTGCTTGCACCCGGACCCGCAAACAAGTCTTATGGGATTCATGTTGCAAAACTTGCGGGACTTCCTTCATCACTGACCCAGAGGGCGGCTCAGATACTAGCCAAGATGGAGTTGTCGCCCTCGCACAAAGTGAATTCAGATCAGATGAGTTTACTTGAGCAACCCGACACTCACACGGTTGTTCAAACTGTTGTTGAAACTGTCGTTGAGCCGTTACCCATTGAACTTCAAGGGGTGCTTGAGGATCTAAAAGATTTAAGTATTCAAGAACTCACCCCACTTGAAGCCTTAAATAGAATTGCTCAATGGCAACGTCATCTTTCTTAACACGAGAACAAACAGCTTGGGCGCGGGAGCATTTTAAAAAGCCCGGTCCAGAATCGTTAGGCCCTGCTTTTTCAAATTGGCTCGGACAAAAGCTTCTCGAAAGGCTTTCGCATATTGAAGCCTGGAGAGAATCTCAGCCCATTGCGCTGGGCTCTTGGGCGCGCTCGGAGCTCTCGCCTAAATCTGATATTGATTTGCTATTTTGCGGGCCAGAAGAAGCGGTAAAGACTTTTATGAAATCGGCTCAAGCGGCAGGACTAAAAGTCAGAGCGCGCGTGCCCGAGGATCCTTTGGATTGGACCCAAGGAGTGGGCCCTTTTGATGTCATCGCCCTTTTAATGGCAAAAAGTTTTGATGAACCGACAGAGCAGCTTTTACTTGCTCAGCAGGCTGCAATTCTTCAGCGCTCAAGTCAGTGGAAGAAAAGCTTAATTAAAGAAATGAACCTTGAGCGGCGTGAACGTACCAAACGTTACGATTCGATCACTCACTTTTTAGAGCCGAATCTTAAATACGGGCCCGGAGGACTGCGAGATATACAGCAAGCCCTTGTGGTGTTCAGTCTTTTTCCAGACAGGTTCGAAGGACAAGAAAAAGTCTACGAGCTACTGCTTAAAAATCGAAACTTTTTGCTCTCCGTAAGACAGGCCTTACATTTGTTAGGAGGCTCAGAGATCTTATCGGCCTCTGAGCAACTCGAGCTTTCAAGTCAGTTTGAATTTGAGGACGTAAAACTTTTCGCACGTGAAGTGCACTTAACTTTAGATCGAATCAGTTTTTTTTCGGATTGGAGCTTAGAGCAAGTGAGGCTCACAAAAAAAGAACGTGATTCTTACCGCATTGAAGCCGGACAAAAGCTAGGCCCATTGATACACGATCTTTCAGATAAGCCATGTCTGAGTCAGCAGTGGAAGATCAGAGGTCAAGTCCGAGACCTTTGGGCCATTGAGCGGCCTGATGATAAACAACGCGGTAAATGGATTCAGAAATACTTAAACCTTGAAGCCAGCGAAGAGTTTTTTCGGGCACTTTTTCGCTCACGAATTTTAGAGCAGTGGGTGCCTGATCTTGCGCGCGTCAAAGGACTTGTTCAGCACGATCATTATCACCGCTATACGCTCGACACCCATATACATCAGGGGCTAAAGCTTCTAAACCGTGTTTATAAGCGGCCTAAAATGTTGGGCGGGCTTCAGTTTATCTTAAAGAACTTCTCTGAAGACGACTGGAGAATTATGACTCTCACGGCCCTTTACCATGATTTAGGTAAAGGCTTAGGGGGCGATCATTCTAATAAAGGTGTTGAACTTGTGCAGCGAGATTTTGCCAAGTTTGGATACAGCGACAAGCTAACAAAAGAAGTTTCTTGGCTAGTTGAAAACCATCTGATCCTTTCGACGGCTGCATTCAGAAGAAACCCTCTTGATCCTTCAACCTGGCGTTGGCTTCATGAGCGGGGAGTGGAGGGCGAGCGTTTGCGAAAGCTTGCCCTATGGACTTGGGTAGACATTCAAGCCACGAACCCCGAGGCTTGGACGACGTGGAAGGCTCGGCTCATGGAAGACTTGGTGAAGGCGCTAGAGTCCGAAGAGGCCGATCGCTTTAGAGGGCTCCTCGATATGAGTCGTGCGAAGCACTTAAAGCTCAATCGCGAAGTCTTAGAAAAGATCGATCTAGGAGTTCTTCAGAGCCTGCCACTCACTGTGCTTGTTAAAGATTTAGAAAACGCAACAAACAGCACGACGGATCTTCCATTATTAGTGAAGCGGCTTTCTCCGCATCGAACTTGGGTGCGTTTCCATCGCAAACAAGATCGAAAGGGGCTCTTCTTAGAGTTTGTTCAGAGTCTGTATGCCGCTGGCTGCACAATTTTAGAATCAACAGTTAGAACCTTGCCCGAAGTTGGGGTTTACGATTGGTTTTTAGTTAAGACGAGCAAGTCTCCGGCGCAACTTAAAAAAACAGTTGAGTTGATCAGTAAAAATGCATCAACAACGCCGCCGGCAAAGGCGTTTTCGCATCTTAAGTTTGATCACATTCAGCTAATTGAAACATCGGATACCGAGATGCTTTTAAGCTTTCGAGGTAAGGATCAGCGCGGGCTTTTGCTTGCGGCCGCGCAGGCACTTTATGGTGAAGATCTTGAAATTTTATGGGCTAAAGTACATACCTGGGGCAAACAAGTTGACGATGTGTTCGGAGTGCGTGCCGGGCAAAAGGCGAGCGAAGTAATTGAGCGACTTAAAGAGAATTGGCAGCAAAATTCACACGCAGAGTTCGATCTTTAAGTTCAAAACCCAGATCAAAGCTTTGGTTTTTTGAGTAAAAGGTGACAGCAGAAGGTCGTGCTTCGGTTAAAACTTCGTAACATAAATCTTCTATTTATGTCGTTTTTCTTAAGATCACCCAAAGATGTGAGCAGTTTATAAGACCTTTCGTCGAGAATTCAGTGAAAACGTCGGGTCTAATGCCTTTCTAATTTATTTTTTCAAAAGGCTCTTGCGCGCAAAATAAAAACCTGTAGACTTTAATACAGGTGGTCGGGGAGATCACAGATCAAAGGAGAGCGGATCAAAGTACTGACCGCACAACTAAGATCGAGTCACATTAACTCTTCAGGGGAGGGAGCAAGGATGCTCAGAGATGTCCTAATTCAAAAAGGTCTTTCAAATAGAGAAGCCGAAGTTGCAGAGCTTGTAACTAAAGGACTGTCCAACAAGGAAGTTGCGAACCAACTTTTCGTTACGGAAAAGACAGTTAAGTTCCATTTAACAAATATCTATAAAAAGATGAATGTTAAATCACGCGCTCAATTAATCGTTTGGTGCTTACCACACCTTGGATTCGTCGAAAGAGAAGAGCCGCGCGCTCAAGAAAACATCAACATTCAAGCTGGTGGTATTTCTTCAAACCAAGATCAAGCCAACACAATTCCTGCTGGGAACGCAACTGTAGGTGGGATGACCACTCTACC
>CAZDFM010000240.1:0-5051 GCA_964504465.1 uncultured Pseudobdellovibrionaceae bacterium
TAGAAATTATGAATTTCGGTAATATTTATCTTTTGAAAGCATTAATTCAGTTATCTAATAAACAAAAGACACTCGCGCTCTTTGGTTTACTGGCGATGAACATCTCTTGGATGAACGCCGGTGTAAACTCAGGAGACTTCGCTTCAAGAGGCGATATCACGGCGGCTTGTCCTAAAATTCAAGACGCAGTTAAATCTGCAACCTCGTCAAATCTTGGAGATACAATTTCTCTTACATGTAAAGACATCGAAGTAAAAGTCGGCAAAAATCGCCGAGAAGTAAGCCGCACTATTTATGTAAAAGCTGTTCGAACACAAGTTTGCGAATCAAGTGCGATCGTTGGACCTGAGTGTGCAAATCCGGCGGATGGATTAAAAGTAGAATTCTGGACAGAATCTGCTGATGAATCTTCAGCTTGTGAAGAAGGCGAATGTGGAGTTGTAACCGGACCAATTGTAACTGCTGAAGTTCCTTTCTCTGCGAAGAAAACTCCAAAAGATATTTTGATGAGCGTGAGCTCAGAACTAATGTCGAACTTTGACTCAGAAAAATCGGATATCGCTCGCGATGCAGAGGACATGTTAGCCGCTGCTGAACGTGAACTTAAAGAAGAACAATTAGAAGAAGCTCGCGATGAAGCCGCAAAAAATTGCGAAATCTTACCTAATACACTTTTAGAAAACTTCGAAGAAGGCCAAGAATCAGGTGACTTCGGTGAAGACGCTTTAGAAGGTAAAGAGCGCATGAACTGCTTCAAAAACCAACTCGCAAAAATTCGCGATCAAGGTGAAGCAACAGATTACTTCTACAACAACGTTATGCCTCACTTACAAGAACAGTTGATCTCGAGCGACAAAGCCGAACAAGCCGCAGCCCAAAGCTTTATCACGGGCAATATCAACGGACGCTTGTTTAGCTCACTTGGAATTGACCGCGGTCGTGAAGCTCTTGCAATGGCAGCTCTTGGTGGACAGACGTTTCAACAGATTTCAGCTTTCAAAAAGAACATGAACCCCAATGATCCTTCATCAAAGATGCACCTTTCAATGCTTGAGCAATCCATCAACGCCAAGTTTGGAATTATCGCAAGCAACGCGCCCCCAGGAGATTACTTAGGTCAAACAGCTAACTACTGGACTGGCACACTCAACACTCACTTGGGTGGGGACGTGATGAACGATGTTCTAATCGATATGTCGAACTACACCTACTCTGACAATCGCCTAGCGAGAGTTCAACCCAACACTCAGCTTTACAACTTCGACGACTCAAACGCTTTGGCCCACGACCTTAACCGCTCTTACAATTCAGCACTTCCCTTAGCACAAGCTGCTGGTGCTCATACTCCAGGCCAACAAGTTGTAGCGCCGCCCACAACTGGTGGAGCCGTATTTCGATAATTAGATTTAAGTTTTAAGTTAGTGAACCCAAAGACCCTAAACCTTCCTTCTTCCTTCAAGGTCCTCGTTGTAAAAAACGAGGACCTTTTTTTTTGGGGTTAAAGAGAGTTCTGAATCCCACTCTAAACGAAAAAAACCCAGGGAATTGCTTCCCTGGGCCTTGCTCCGCTATCGACAAGATGTATTCAAGATGAATTCTCAGTTGCCGTACTCAGATGAGTTTAAAATGTATTCTAGAAGCTGATAGCGGCTTTCGTTGATACCCCATACATAAATTTAGATTGGAGTGTTCCGTCTCCTTCAAAGGCGGAGCCTGGGAACAAGAGCCCAATCTGGTTAGTCCACATCACTCCAGTTTTTGGAACGAAGTGAAGTTTAACATCGAGTTCATAACCTAAATCTTTTTCTTTTTGATTTAAAACAGCGTCGTCTTGTAGCCAACCCGTTGTGAGGGAAGTCTCAAGGGCGAGTTGGTCTTTCCACTGGTAAATCGCGTAAGGAGAAGCGTACATTACGTTGCTGATGGCTTCGGTGTCGGCTTGGCCGATAGCATTGGGAGTCGCGGGATTTGTTGGGTCGTTAGCTTCGCGGATACTTCCGGTGCGCATAAAGTCTGCTTGTCCGAGTGGGTGATTAAACAAAAGCATCGCGACGTCGTAGTTGCGGTCAAAGATAAAACCTTCGAAGTTTCCGTCAGTGGTGTAATCGTCACCTGAGGCAAGTCCGCCTTTAAATCCCATTTTCCATTTTGAATCTTCGGGTCGGTACTCAGTTTCAAACGCAAGACCAAAACCGCTGAGGCTTACATCATCAAAACCTGCAGTCGTCACACCAGTGTCACCATCTAAGAAGCTCGCCTCTAAACCAATACGAAGTCTTTCAGTGTCTCGAAGTGCATAAACGTTGAGTGAAGTTGTGCTTTGACGGCGGTTCGCAAGCGCACCAGGACCACCGATTAAATTGTTTTCAGTAGCAGAGGTCGGAACATCGTTACCTTGATCTCCGGCTTTGCGAGCGGCGTACATAACGCCCATCTCGGTATCGGTCTCTGGGTTTTCATATTGTAAATGGATCATGAGATCTGTCACATCGTCGCTTTGATTGAATGCGCCTTCGTTCACTTTACCGAAGATCGGCATTAAATAAAAATTTCCGAGAACAAATTTGTAAGCCACTAAATCGCGAGTGTCATACCAGTGATCAAATAATCCACGTCCCGCATTGTGAGTGATCCCCAAACCGAAATGTAATGGTGCGCGGCCTACTAAAAGTTGTCCGAACTCTTGTACATATGTGAGGTAAAGTTGAGAGACGACAATGGATTCGGCCTTTTGACGTTCTGAAGTTGAATTCGACGAGCTTGAACTTGTAGAAGTGCTTCCGATACCACTTCCCCACACCTGACCGAACTGCGAGTTTTCATAGGAAGGGTCTTCACTGTTAAAGATATCAAACTGTGAATATATAGTCAGACCATCAGCT
The DNA here is from genome assembly GCA_964504465.1 of uncultured Pseudobdellovibrionaceae bacterium. Lineage (GTDB taxonomy): Bacteria > Bdellovibrionota > Bdellovibrionia > Bdellovibrionales > UBA1609 > CAZDFM01. The sequence continues at coordinate 2,883 of CAZDFM010000240.1, forward strand.
GCTACAATTTTAGGCCGTAGAATTAAGTGATGGGTTCCGTAATTCTTTTCGAGTTCTCTGCCGTCAAGTTCAGCATTCTTGATGTGATTGGCTTCGATGCGGTAAACGCCTGACCATTCGAGATCACCAGCTTGAGCTGATGCTGAAAAAATAAGCGTGGCGATTAAAATAAAAAGGGAGTTGTTCATAAAATACCTCATCTATTGAACAGGATAGGACCTCTAAAGAGTGGATCCTATTTACACGAGCACGGCTCACGAAGGCTAACATTCGCCCCTTTTCAGTCAATTAAAACACCACATTGCCATACATTACAATAGGCGAATCGAATTCATGCTGCACAGTTTTTAAGCGAATTTGTGATGGATGAAGACTTCTGTAGGTGGCGACTTAAGTCCAGTGAAATTCAATCTGTCGAAACAGTTTATTCGAGATATTCTTCTTCGTTCAAGAGACAAAAGTATTCTCGACAATATTTGCCGATTCTTATGTCTTCTTTTTATATACGACCTGTTCCAATTTTTCGAGCCTTTCCTCGACCGACTCGTTATCGCTCATTGCCTTACGTAGAAACCAATTCAGAAATGTTTGGTAGCCCATCCCGTGTTTTTTACCTTCGAGTTCAAGCCATTCCAAAACATCAGGATCAAGACGAAATGTTTTGATGATTTTGATCTCTTTAGCTGGCTTCGCTTTTCTAGCTTTCGAAAAATCATATTCCTTTTTCATAAGTGACCTCGAAAATATTGCTTTTCTTCCATCCTTGTCGCTTTACGCGCAGTAATAATTCGAATTCCTTCGCCATCACCTTTTTCGACATAAACGACGACTAGCACTCGTGCCATACGAGAGAGTCCGAGTCGAATCCATCTTTCTTCAGAGTGACTCTCGTACAAATCCTGCATTTCGAAAGAATTGTTATCCAACCATATCGTAGAAGCCTCTGAAAAATTAATTCCATGCTTCATTAGGTTACGCCTTGCTTTTATGGCATCCCATTCAAACTCCATAACATCCTACTACATTGTTACTATATTGTAAATACATATTTTATGAACGATTCTGAGTGGTTATTCTCTGGGGAAGCTACCAGACAGTGCGAAAACCCAGCCGTTCCTGTTCACAAATGAAGTTAAGATGGTTTCTTGATCCGTCCCGAAAATCGAAAATATTTGATTGGCATCTCGATCATAAACGCCTCCTTCGGCACAATGAGTTGCAATGAAGCCTTGAGAGGAGAAGTAAGATGAAAAGAACATTTGCTAGTGAGGATGAGCGTAAAAATAAACTTTTTGAGTGTTGGATCACTTATCTTAAAGGTGTTCACACGAAGACCAATTTAGAAAAGTTTGACGAAATTTATGAAGGCTTAGCCTATATTTCGGATCTATCAAAAAACCGGCTTGGTCTTCATCTGGATGATGGGAGAAAATTGAGGCACATTCCTATATCTCAAGAAATCAGCGAACTCAGCGTCCGTTTGGACGCTGTTTATATTATACTTGGAAAAATCAGCGATAAATGGTGTCCGCTGGACATCATTTCAATTGGAAGTACAATTGAATTAGAGCCCGCACAATTTCACATGACTCTTAATCCACTCTATAGTGGAGCAGTTGTTTGTTAACGGACTGGCTTCTTTTAATCAACAACACCCATGATGTCTTCTTCTCGAAGCATCAGAACTTCTTGGTCGTTTAAGATCATTTTCATTCCTGCGAAGTTGGCAAACAAAACAGTTTCGCCAGATTTCACATCCATTGGACGAATGCGACCCTTTTTATCTTTTTTGCCTCGGCCTGCAGCTAAAACTTGGCCTTGCGTAGGACGCTCTCCAACTGTTGCCGGAATATAAAGTCCACCCGCAGTTCTTTCTGCAGGGCCTTCAACAAGAACAACTAAACGGTCATCTAGCGGAGTAAAAAAGTTGCTGAGATTCACAGAGGAATTTTTAGACGCGGTTTTGATTTGTGGCTTTGAATTGGCTTTCGGAGCCGCAGTCATCGAGGGCTTCGAAGTTTTCGCCTTGTCCGCAGGTTTCGCTGATTTTTTTGCAGCCTTTACCGCAGGCTTAGCAGCTTTTTTTGCGGCTTTCGGAGCCGGCTTTGCTGATTTCTTTGCGGGCTTCGCTGCTTTTGCAGCTGGCTTCGCTTTTAAAACTTTTTTTTC